>JALRGF010000737.1 GCA_023253495.1 Verrucomicrobiales bacterium | reverse complement strand
CGGCAACTGGGAGGATCAGCGGTCCTGGGACGAATTCTACCGGACCTACTGGCGCCTCATTTACAGCGTGGCCCTCAAGCACGGCCTGCGTCCCGACGAGGCCATGGATACGGTGCAGGAAGTGATTCTTTCCATCGCCCGGCAGTCACAAAAAAGCCAGTATGACCCGCGCATGGGCAGCTTTAAGGCCTGGCTCATGAACCTCACCCGCTGGCGCATCAATGACCAGTTCCGCCGGCGCGCCAAAGATACCCACCTGACCCACGGGCCACGCCACCACGAGCGCGATACCGCCACCTTCGACCGGTTTCCCGATACCAAGCCCGGGGAGCTGGAAAAAATGTGGGACGTCGAATGGGCGAAAAACCTGCTGGATCGCGCCATGGCCCGCGTCAAGGCCCAGGTTTCCCCAAGGCAGTTCCAGATCTTCGATTGCTATGTCGTCAAGGAATGGAGCGTGAGCCGCGTGATGGCGGAGCTCGACGTCAGCATGGCCCAGGTCTATCTCGCCAAACACCGGGTCGGGAAACTGCTCAAACGCGAGCTCAGCGAGCTGGAAAAGCCAAAGTGAAGGCGGGTGCCTTCGGCATCCGTGCCGGAGCCCCGCATTATCAGGGGCTGGAATCCGGCGGCAGGCCGCGTTAGGGTTCCTTCATGAATCCGGCCCTTCTGCGGCATGTCCCATCGGTGGAAAAGCTGGCTCAGGCGGTGGCCGGAGCGGGCGGGTTGCCGCGCCGGGTGGTGGCGGAGGCGGCGCGGGCGGAAGCGGAGCGGGTGCGGGCGCACCTGATGGCGGGCGGGGAGCCGGAAGGGTTTTCGGTGGTGGCCGGACGCGTGCGGGCGGACCTGGAGGCGGTCGGGCAGGCCGCGCTGCGCCCGGTGATCAACGGGACCGGGGTGGTGCTGCACACCAACCTCGGTCGCGCGCCGCTCGGAGCGGCGGTGGCCGCACGGGTGGCCGCGGTGGCTGCCGGGTACAGCAACCTGGAGATCGATCTGGAATCGGGCGAACGCGGGCGGCGGGCGCCGCTGGTCGACCGCCTGCTCGCCGTCCTGACCGGAGCCGAAGCGGTCTGTGTGGTCAACAATTGCGCTGCCGCCGTGGTTCTGGTCCTCCGCCACCTCTGTGCCGGCGAACGCAAGGAGGTCATTATTTCCCGCGGGGAACTGGTGGAAATCGGCGGCGGCTTCCGCGTGCCCGACATCATCGAAACCAGCGGGGCGCGCCTGCGCGAGGTCGGCACCACCAACAAAACCACCGTCGCCGACTACGAACGCGCCCTTGGCCCGCAGACAGCCGCCATCCTGCGCGTGCACCGGTCGAATTTTTACCAGGAAGGTTTTACCGCCTCGCCGGAACCGGAAGCGCTCGCGGCCCTCGCCCGTCAGGCCGGGGTGCCGCTGGTCGAGGACCTCGGCAGTGGCGCCGTGGTCGACACCGCTTCCCTCGCCACCCTCGAACACGAACCGACCGTCATCGAATCCCTCCAGGGCGGCGCCGACCTCGTCTGCGTCAGCGGCGACAAACTCTTCGGCGGCCCGCAGGCCGGCATCATCGCCGGCACCGCCGCCTGGGTCGGACGGGTCCGCCAGGATCCGTTTTTCCGCGTCCTGCGCTGCGACAAACTGATGCTCGCCGCCCTCCAGGAAACCGCGCTGGCATACCTCTCGGCCACCGCCGATGCGCCGCCCGCGGTGCCGGTCATCGGGCTGCTCTCGGCGGACGCGGAGGTGCTGCGCGCCCGCGCGACCGCGCTCGCCACCACCCTCGGCGCGCCGGCCGCCGTGGGGCAGGGGACGTCCCGCTGCGGCGGCGGGACCATGCCGCGAAGCGCCGTCGCCTCGGTCACCCTTGACCTCACACCGCCCCGCGGCTCTGTCGACGACCTCTCGCGGCGCCTGCGCCTCGGCCGGCCGCCGGTCATCGGGTACATCGCCGGGGGTACCCTCAAGCTCGACCTGCGCACCGTCTTTCCCGAGCAGGACGAGGCGCTGACCACCGCCGTGCGCGCCGCCCTGGACGCGTGAACCGCCTTTTCCAGAATGAAGGGTGGCGAGGCTTCCGGGACGCCGTACCCGCGACGTGCGGGAAAATGATTTCCGGCACTTGCAAGACGAGGAGCCCCCGTTATTGATCTCCCTGGGCGCCTGTCTGGCGCGTCCGTCTGGGGGGTTTAGCTCAGTTGGTAGAGCGTCTCGTTCGCAATGAGAAGGTCAGGAGTTCGAATCTCCTAACCTCCACCAGATTAGATCCCTGAGTTTCAAGAGCTTACCGCGAAAATCAGGAAAGTATACTCTGAGGCATTCCCGGAGCGCCCGCTTCATGTGACGACGCCGGTGTTCGAAGAGAGGACGTGAGGGCGGCACGTTCAAGGTGGGACCGGACTTCCAGGTCGGTGAGCGGATAGCGCGTCCGCGGTTCAGCCCGTTCCCCCCGCCCTCTTCTCTGCGTGCCCGGGGTGCGAGGCGTGGGAGTGTCGCCGCCCAGAGCTCGGCGCTCCGGCGCGGCTGCGGGGGATCACACCGGCCGATCCGTGAGGCACGCCGCTTGAGGAGGCGGAAAAGCGAGAACCACCGAGGCCCATGGCAGAAGAGAGGGGTAAGACGCAATTTTGGGAAACTTGAATATAAATATTAGAAAATACAGAGCTTTTAGAATACAAAGTGATCAATGTGTATTTTTTAGTTGCACAACTAAGAGTTTTGTCACATATGACATTTCTGTTGCCGAAAATTCTACAAGGCGGTTGGGAAATGAATCGCCGTTCGCTTCCGCAGCCCAGACCTCTCCGCTGGCCGAACGGATCCCCCCCACCGCCCAAGTCCCTCCGCACCCCTGCCCACCTCCCACCGCCCAAGTCCCTCCCGCACCACTACCCAACCACCCCATAGCCCCACCACATCAATGTCCACGAAATCCAAATCCACTGAGGTCAGCCGTCGCGGTTTCCTCAAAAAAGGTACCGTCGGCACCGCTCTCGCCGCTGGAGGTCTGAACCTGACGCTCGGAGGCTCGAAGTCTCAAGCCCAGGATATCAGCAAAATGCCGCGTCCGGCTTACACGCCGTTCGTGCAGAAACTTCCGGTGCCTCCTCGTCTGCGCGACGCCGTCCTCAGCCCCGCCCCAGGCTCGCCTGAAGCCTCTCTCGGCTCCAGGGAAGTGTACCACGGGATTGCCCCGGAATTCGATCCCGCCCACCCCTCTCACCACCCCGACTGGGACCGCAAGCCGCTTCGCACTTACAAGATGACGTACCAACAGTGCGTCCACCAGTGGGTTCCGGGAGTGTACACCCCCAGCATCGGCTACAACGGTTTGGTTCTTGGCCCCACCATGCGCGCCCGCCTGGGTGAACCGATGGTCATTCGGGTCCAGAATCCGCTCGACCTCGAAGCCTCCTTGCACCACCACGGCGCCCACAGTCCTGCGCACTCCGACGGTCATCCTTGCTTCTACACCCTGCACGGCGAGACCCGCGATTATTACTACCCAAATTGTGTCCCCCGCAACGCGGACGGCTCCGAAGACTGGTCCGAGTCACCTTCGACCATGTGGTACCATGACCACGGCAACGACGTCACCGCGCACAATGTCGCCCACGGTCTCGCCGGCTTTTCGATCTTCACCGATCCCTTCGAAGAAAATCTCGTCGCCCGCCGCATCCTGCCCGCCATTGATGGTCCGGACGGTGAACAGGCCCCTTACGACGTACCGATGGCCTTCACGGACCAGCTCCTCAACCCTGATGGGACCATCCACTGGGATCCGCTCGATCACGACGGCCGTCTTGGCAACTTGTTCTGCGTCAACGGTGTAGTGCAGCCATTCCTGAATGTTGAGCGCCGCAAATACCGCTTCCGCTTCCTCGCCGCCTCG
>JALRGF010000670.1 GCA_023253495.1 Verrucomicrobiales bacterium | reverse complement strand
CCGTGAGGCGACTCCTGCCGCCCTTGCCTTTCCCGGCAACCACGCCATGGTCTCACATCTCCGGTTCTCCGCCGGATCCTTTTGTTCTATGATTCAATGGGTTTTCCGCAAAATCATCGGCACGCGCAACCAGCGCGAGCTCAAGCGCATCTGGCCGGTGGTGAAGAAGATCAACGCGATCGAGGAGTCGCTGCGGCCGCTGCCGGACGAGGCGCTGGTGCAGAAAACCCTGGCGTGGAAGGCGGAGCTTTCCCAGATCGAGGATTTTGACCGGTTGCAGGAGCGGTTGGACGAGATCCTGCCGGAGGCCTTCGCGGTGGTGAAGAATGCGGCGCGGCGTCTCTGCGGGCGCACGGTCATGGTGTGCGACCAGCCGTTGACCTGGGAGATGGTGCATTTTGATGTCCAGCTGATCGGCGGGATTGCGCTGCACCGCGGGCGCATTGCCGAGATGGCGACGGGTGAAGGCAAGACGCTGGTGGCCACGCTGCCGGTTTACCTCAATGCCCTGACCGGCCGCGGGGTGCATCTGGTCACTGTCAACGACTACCTGGCGCGGCGCGACTCCGAGTGGATGGGAGCGCTTTATTCGTTCCTCGGGCTGAGTGTCGGCTGCATCCAGAACGACCAGCCGCCGCACGTCCGCCGCCAGATCTACACGGCCGACATCACCTACGGGACGAATGCCGAATTCGGGTTCGATTACCTGCGCGACAACGGCATGGCCGGCAGCAAGGCGGACCAGGTGCAGCGCGGGCATTATTTTGCGATTGTCGACGAAGTGGACTCGGTGCTGATCGACGAGGCGCGCACGCCGCTGATCATTTCCGGGCCGGTGACGCATGATTCTCACCAGTATGACGTGTGGAAGCCGCACATCGAACGCCTGGTCAAGGCGCAGAGCGTGCTGCTCAATGAGACGGCGACCGAGGCGTGGCGGCTGCACGAGCAGAAGCAGGTGGACGAAGCCGGCCGGCTTTTCTACAAAGTGAAGCTCGGCCAGCCGCGTCACAAGCAGGTGATGCGGGCGATGGAGGAGCCGGAATTGCGGCGGGCGATTGAGAAGGCGGAGCTGTCGTTCTATCAGGACACGCAGAAGAAGGAACTTTTTGAGTTCAAGGAGACGCTGTATTTCGCGGTCGACGAGAAGGCGCATGAGGCTGACCTGACGGAGAAGGGCCGGAGTTTTCTCGATCCCAAGGATCCGGATGCCTTTGTGCTGCCGGATCTGGCGACCGGGCTTTCGGAAATCGAGGGGGATCTGGACCTTTCCCGAGACGAAAAGAACGCGCGGCGCGAGGCGTTGCAGCGGTCGATGGACCAGCAGGCGCAGCGCATGCACAATATCGCGCAGCTGCTCAAGGCATACTGCCTCTACGAGCGTGACGTCCATTACATGGTCGGCGTCATCCAGCGCGAGGGCGAGGAGCCCTCCGGTGATCCCAAGGTGATCATTCTGGATGAAAACACCGGGCGTGCCATGCCCGGACGACGGTGGTCGGACGGCTTGCACCAGGCGGTCGAGGCCAAGGAAGGCGTGAAGATCGACAAGGAGACGCAGACGCTGGCGACCATCACCATCCAGAATTATTTCCGGCTGTACGCCAAGCTGGCCGGCATGACGGGCACGGCGGAGACGGACGCCTCGGAGTTTCACGACATCTACCGGCTGGACCTGCTGGTCATCCCGCAGAACCGGCCGGTCCAGCGCAAGGACTACAACGACAAGATCTACAAGACCCAGCGCGAGAAGTACAATGCGGTCATCACCTGCGTGAAGGAGCGCCATGAAAAAGGCCAGCCGATCCTGCTCGGCACGGCCAGCGTCGAGGCGTCGGAACTGGTCTCGCGCATGCTCAAGCGCGAAAAGATCCCGCACACCGTGCTCAATGCCAAGTTCCACCAGCAGGAGGCCCAGATCGTGGCCGCCGCCGGCCAGAAAGGGGCGGTCACCGTCTCCACCAACATGGCCGGACGCGGCACCGACATCAAGCTCGGTCCCGGGGTGGCCGAGTTGGGCGGATTGTTCGTCATCGGCACCGAGCGCCATGAATCCCGGCGGACCGACCGCCAGCTGCGCGGCCGCTGCGCGCGCCAGGGGGACCCGGGCGAAAGCCTCTTTTTCATCAGCTTCGAGGACAAGCTGATGCTCAATTTCGGCGCCGCCGAGCGGATGACCAAAATGATGGAACGCTTCGGCCTGGAGGACGGGCAGGAACTGGAGCACCCGCTGCTCAACCGGTCGATCGAGTCCGCCCAGAAAAAAGTGGAAACGCGCAACTACACGTGGCGCAAGCGGGTGCTCGATTACGACGACGTCATGAACCAGCAGCGCGAGGTGGTCTACGGCTACCGCAACGAGGTGCTGGAATCCGGGGAGCCGCGGGCCCTGGTCATGGAGGCGCTGGAGCAGGCGGTGCCGGCCAAGGTCGATGAGCTGTGCGCGCCGAATGAATCCGGGGCGGTCGACTACGACGCGCTGCTCCACTGGGTCAATGTCACTTTCCCGATCCGCCTGGCCAAGGAGGAGGCGCAATTCGAAACCCGCGACGCTTCCGGCAATGCCGCATTCATTGTCGAGCGGGTGCGGGCGCTCTACGAGGAGAAGATGAAGGGCGAACACGAGGAGGGCGCCCGGGAGCTGGAGCGTTACATCGTGCTCAATGCCATCGACCGCCAGTGGCAGGACCACCTGTACACCATGGACGGGTTGCGCGAGGGGGCGCACTGGATGGCCATCGGTCAGAAGGACCCGTTGATCGAATACAAGAAGGAGGCGTTTTCCCTGTTCGAGGGGCTGATGATCCAGATCAAACAGGAGGTGCTCAACAACATGTTCCGGTCCACCACCAACCTCCAGGCGTTCGAGCAGTTTCTCATGCGCATCATGGGCGGAGGCGGCGCGCCGGAAGCTCCGGCCGCACGCCGTCCGGCCCCCACCGCTCCCAGCCAGGCGCTGGGCACCGGCAGCGGTGCCGGCCCGATTTACGGATCGACGATGACCGGCTCGAGCACCGGAGGTGGCGTGGCCTTTGTCTCGATGGGTGAAGCGCCCCCGGCCGCCCCTCCCGGCGACGCCGCAGCCTCCGGTGCGACCGAACCGCCGGCCAAACCGCTGTCGCTGGTCGAACAGGCCCTGCTGGCCAGCAAGAACAAGAAAAAATAAGACGCCTGCGGGCGGCGCCCGCCGTGGGCGCCCATTTCGCCTGCGGACAGGTACCATGGGCGCGGTTCCGATGCGGATCGGAGCAGGCCGGGGTATATGGGACTCGGGCCCGGTGGGATGGCGTCGGTTTTTGGCGTGGGCCTGCTTCTGGCATCCCTTCGGGATGGGGTCGTTGATTCCGTGGCCGGTGAATCCGCCTGTGGACAGGTACTATTACGGTTTCCAGGGGGGCATCAACCCGGGACCGCCGCAGACCCCTGCGGCTCGACGCCACCGCCCCTTCGTCAAAGAAGAGCGGCCCGTCGAGCGGGGAGGGGTCTGTCTGTAGTGGTGCTCGATCACCCTCTGCGGAAACGACCGGAAGCCCAAGGGCAGCGCCAGTGAGCTTGTGCGAATCCGCTTGGCCGGGGGGCGGTGCCGTGATTGGATGGGGGATGGCGGATGATTCAGACCGGGTGGTGGGGCGCGGGTGGCCGCGGGGGCTGGTGGCCTTCACGCTGGCGTATCTGCTGGCGGCGGTGGCGGGCGCGGTGGTTTCCGGGAACCGGGAGTTTGTTTTTTATATTGTGGTGATGCTGGTGCTGATCGCGGTGATCGCTTTGGTGCACCGGCGGGCCGGGTTGACCGCGGGATTGTTGTGGGCGTTGAATGCATGGGGGTTGATGCACATGGCGGGCGGGCTGGTGCCGGTGCCCGGGCACTGGCCGTACAACCCGCCGCATGCTGTGCTCTACAGCCTGTGGCTGGTGCCGGACCTGTTGAAGTACGATCAGGTGGTGCACGCGTACGGGTTCGGGGTGACGACGTGGCTGTGCTGGCAGGCATTGCGTTCGGCGGTGCGGGACGGCGGAGGCGGGGTGTTGCGGCCGCGGGCCGGCGTGCTGACGCTGTGTGCGGCGGGCGGCATGGGGTTTGGCGCGTTCAACGAGGTGATCGAATTCATCGCCACGCTGACGCTGCCGAACACCAATGTCGGCGGCTACGTCAACACCGGGTGGGATCTGGTGGCCAATCTGATCGGGTGCGTGGCGGCGGCGCTGTGGATCCGCTGGCGGGAGGGCGCGGCCGCGGCATCGTCGGCGCGGTGACTCCGGTTTCCCTGAGCCTCGGCGACCAGACGCTGGACCTGCTGCCGGAGCGGGCGGCGTTCTGGCGGGAGGAGGGTGCGTTGATTGTGGCGGACTGCCATTTCGGGAAGGCGGCGGCTTTCCGCAGCCACGGACTGGCGGTGCCGGAGGGGGGGACGGCCGACGACCTTGGAAGATTGGAAAAGCTGGTGGCGGCGACGGGGGCGCGGCAGCTGATGGTGGCGGGCGATTTGTTTCATGCGCCCAGCGGCTACCGGGCAGCGGTCATGGAGGCGCTGGTCGAGTGGCGGCGCCGGCACGCCGGTCTGCGGATCACCCTGGTGCCGGGCAACCACGACCGCGGGCTGGAGCGGGTGCCGGCGGCGCTCGGCCTCGAAGTGGTGGGCGACCCGCATGTGGTGGCCCCGTTCCGTTTCGGGCATGACCCGGCCGGGGTTCCGGCGGTCGATGGTGGCGATGGCGGCGGCACGCCCGCCCCGGTGGTCACGCTGTGCGGCCATCTGCATCCGGCGGTCCGGCTCGGCGGGCGCCGGGAGCGCGGGCTGTGCGCGCCGTGTTTCTGGCTGCGGCGTGATGCGGTCCTGGTGCTGCCGAGTTTCGGTTCCTTTACCGGCAGTGCGGTGATCGGGCCGGGGCCTGGCGACCGGGTGTTTGCGGTCGCGTCGGGGCGGGTGCTGGAGGTTCCGGGGGAGGTGCTGGGGAAAGGATGAAGGAGGAAGGAGGAAAGATGAAGGAGGAAGGATGAAGGAGGAAGGAAATTTCAGTATTCGCGGTCCAGCAGGTAATCGGCGATGAGGCGGAGCGGCCGGGCGGCTTCGCCGAAAACCGTAAGGGCGTGGTGGGCCTGGCGAGTGAGCCGGGCGGCTTCGGTGCGGGAGGCGTCGAGGCCGAGGATCGACGGGTAGGTGGCCTTGCGGGCGGCGACATCTTTGCCGGCGGTCTTGCCGAGTTTTTCGCTGGTCTGGGTGACATCGAGGATGTCATCAATGACCTGGAAAGCGAGACCGAGGGAGTGGCCGAAGCGGGTGAGGGCGTCGAGCTGGACGGTGGAGCCGCCGGCGCTCATGCCCCCGAGGCGGGTGCAGCAGGTGAGGAGGGCGGCGGTTTTGCCCTCGTGGATGGCGCGCAGGGCGTCAGCGTCGAGCGATTTCCCTTCGCCCTCAAGGTCCATGACCTGACCGGCGATAAGGTGGCGGCTGCCGGCGGCGCGGGCCAGTTCCGTGACGCAGTCGGCGCCGGAGTAGCCCGGGGCGGGCGACATGCGGGCGACGCTTTCGAAGGCGAGGGCCTGGAGGGCGTCACCGGCGAGCACGGCGACGGCCTCACCGAAAACCTTGTGGGAGGTGGGCCGGCCGCGGCGCAGGTCGTCGTCGTCCATGCAGGGCAGGTCGTCATGGATGAGCGAGTAGGTGTGCAGGCATTCGACGGCGCAGGCGGCGGGCAGGGCGTTTTCGGCGGCACCGCCGCAGGCCTCGGCGGCGGCGAGCACGAGGACCGGGCGCAGCCGTTTGCCTCCGGCGAAGATGGAATATCGCAGGGCGCGGTGGAGGGTGGCCGGGGGAGAGTCCTCGGCGGGCAGCAGGCGTTCGAGGGCGCGGTCGACCAGTGCGCAGCGGGACTCGAGGTACGGGCGGACGGGCACGGGACGCGGAGCGGAGGTGGTGGCGGCCGGGTCAGGCGCCGAGTTTCAGGCGGGGATCGGCGGCCATGGCGTCGGCGAGTGACGGCCAGCCGCCAGCCTGCTGGTTCTGGAAGACCTGGAGGTAGACAGCGGCCTTTTCGGCCGGGTGTTTTTCCAGCAGCGACTGCACGGCAGCCCGGGCCTTGGCGGCGTCAAAGTCCTTGGGGATGTCGCCGTCGATGCCGCCGGTGCCGTCATGGGGGATTTCCAGGGCGTCGAGGAAGTCGACCAGCATGGGGGACTGGGCTTTCATCAGCCAGACCTGGAGGATCTGTTCGCCGACGGCTTCGCTGGTTTTGAAGCGGAGCGAGTCGAGGATCCAGGCGATCTGCTGGTCGCCCGGTTTTTTTTGAATGAATTCCGGCCGCAGTTTCTTCTGTTGGGCGAGGGTGGCGACGGTGGCGCGGTAGACCTCCTTGAGGTCGGTGCGGAGGTAGCGGATGATTTCGGTGCCGAGGGACGGGCTGATTTGCTGGAAGATGTCGCAGGCTTTCATGCAGTGGGGTGAAGCGGGGGCAGGGGGTGAAGAACGATTGGGGGCGGCCGGGGGAGGCGGCAGCGGCGAGGGAGGAGTGATGGCGTGCCGGGGGCGGGCGTCAAGCGCCGGGCAGTTCCCGGAGGCGCAGGGCGCGGAACCACGCTTCGTCACCGTGGTCCTGAAGGAGCAGGCGTCCCTTGCGGGTGGCGAAATCAGCGGCGGCCTTGAATTTGCTGGCTTTCAGGGCGTCCTGCCAGGCGGTTGAGGAGAGATCGACCTCGATGATTTTGCGGCCGTTGAGCCAGTGTTCGAGGTGCGGGCCGCGGGCGACGATGCGTGACTGGTTCCATTCGCCGACCGGGCGGAGGGTTTTGGTGGCGGCGGGCG
>JALRGF010000651.1 GCA_023253495.1 Verrucomicrobiales bacterium | reverse complement strand
GGCCCGCCGCCATCTCGGCCCTGGGGCAACGCGCTTCGGTGCCTTCTGGCACCCTTCCAGGGTGCGCCTTTGCCCTTCGGGATTCCGTGGGTCGCATCCGCGTATTGGCCCTGGCGGGCCTGGGTTGGATGCGACCCACGGCTATGTTCTTCCATCCCGTCGGGATGTTGAGGCGCGGGGCGGGCCGGACGGTGACCGTCTGCTGGAGAGGTTCGCGCGTGGATGTCGGCGGGGCGGTCGGCGGGGCGGTTGAGGTGGGGCGCGACCTCTGGGCGCGCAGGCGGTGAGGACGGGCCGCGGCCGGATGGTGGCCGTGTGCTCGAGAGGTTCGCGTGCGGAGGTCGGCGGGGCTGTGGAGTGCGGCGTTGCCGAGGGGTGGTGATGGGCGGGCCAGGAGCGGGAGATGGGGCGATGTCCGATCGACCATGGACGACACGCAGGGCCAAAGGCCCGCTGCCATCCCAGCCTGGGCCAACGGCCCAGGAAGGGCACACCCCCGGTTCCGAGGGCTGAAAGACCGTCCCATCGTCCAGGGCGCCGGCCCGTAGCGTTGCCTTCCAGGCAACGAGTGACTCGCTGGCTTGAAGCCGACGCTCCGTTGACGGCTCCGCCGCCGCGAAGTGGAACCGACAGGCGCCTATTTTCCTGCTTCCTGGTTCGCCTTCGCCGGATCCGTTTGCAACCAGGCGAAGAGGTCGCGGATCTGGGTCGGGGTCAGGCCGTCGAGCAGGCCGTCGGGCATGATGGACAGCGGCAGAGCGGTGCGTTCGGCGATGTCGCTGGCGGCGACGGCGCTGCGGGTGCCGGCGACGTCGGTGAGGGTCAGGCCGTTGGCGGTTTCGTCGTGGATGAAGCCGATGAGCTGGCGCGCTTCCTCGCCTGGGCGCGGTCGGAGCGCCAGGCTGAAGGCCATGAAGTCCGGGAGCACGCTGGCGCTGGGGTCGACGATCGAATGCAGCAGCCCGCCGCGGTCGCCGCGGTCGAGGCCGGTGAGGTCCGGCCCGACCGAACGGCCCTCGCCGTGCAGCGTGTGGCAGGCGGCACAGAGCAGGGAAAAGACCTGGCGTCCGGCGGCCGGGTCGCCGGTGCCCTCGGCGAGCAGGGCGCTCAGTTCGCCGATGCGTTTTTGTTTGGCTTCGGGTGTCTGGTTGACCGTCCCCCAGCGGGCGGCGAGGCGCGGCTTGTCGGTTTCGTCCACAACCGACTGCAGGGCGCGCACGACGTCGCGCGGCACCTGGGCGGCCGGGAGGATGCCGGCGTCGACGGCATCGAGCAGCAGGCTGGCCCACGACGCGCGGGACGCGAGAGTGGTGAGGCAGGCGGTTTTCCATGCCTCGTCGTGGCGGAGCGCCTGAGCCAGCACGGCGCGGCCGGCCATGTCGCCACCGACGGCCTGGGCGGCCGCGAGTGCTTCCTGGCGCAGGGCGGCGGACGGTGCGTCGCGAAGCAGGGCGAGGGCGGGCTCGAGTGCCTGCGGGGCGCGGCGATCGGCGAGCAGGCGGAGGAGGGCGATGCGGTCGGTTTCGGAAGCCGCGTCCTCGGCGACGAGTTGTGCGGCCAGGCGGACGGCGTCGCGGCTGCCGAGGCGCACGGCGACCAGGATGAGGCCGGGGTCGGGCGGGCCGGCCGACCAGAGCGGGCCGAAGGCGGCTTCGAGTTCCGGCGGGATGGCGCTGATGGTGTCGCCGGCCAGCCCCTCGGCCATGCCACGGAGGAGTTCGCGTTTGTCCTCGGGGCGTGGGGCGACGGCGAGGAGGCGGGCGCAGAGTTTGAGGTTGTCCTCGCTGCGTTCGGTGGTGAAGCGCCGGCCCAGGCGCGCGACGACGGCTGATTGGAAAAGCGGCGCCTCCCAGAGCGGGCTTGATTCCATCCAGCGCAGCGCGGCCGGGCGGTCGGTGCGCAGCGCGTGTTCGACGTTGTACCAGAGCAGGAGCGGGATGTTCGGGTCGGTGGCGTCCTCGGTGCGGCGGCACAGGGCTTCGGTGAGTGACAGGTTGACGGACGGCTCGAGGCGCCGCGCGGAGCAGGCGAGCTGGCTGCGCACCTGCGGATGCGGCTCGGTGCGGGCGAGTTCGACGAGCGCTGCCGCCGCGGCCTCGGTGGATTTGCCCCCGTCGCCGAGCAGGCGGACCGTCCAGAGCCGGACGAACGGATCCGGATGGCGCAGGAACGGCACGGCCGAGTCCGCGGTGATTCCGCCGCAGGCGTGCAGCGCCCAGAGGGCTTCGAGCGCGAGCTGGCCGTCGGAAGATGTGATGAGCGCAGCGAGCTCCGGGATCAACGAGCGGTCGCCCCTTTCGCGGAGCATGCGCCGCGCGGTCTCGCGATGCCATGGGTTCGGGTGGCGCAGGGTTTGCACCAGCTGCGGGCCGCCGAGTGCGGCATAATCCGGCGGCCGGGTGTGGGTCCGGCCTTTCGGCTTGAGCCGGTAGAGGCGTCCGCTGGCCTGCTTCAGCCCGCCCCCTTCGCCGGCGGTGACGTTCCAGGTGACGTTCGGTTCGTGCCAGTCGGCGATGTAGGCCGCGCCGTCCGGGCCGATTTTGATGTCGACCGGGCGGAAGTTTTTGTCTGACGAGGCGACGGCCGGCCGCCGTTCGTGGGCCGAGTACGTCGAGCCGTCGGGTTGGAGATCGCAGAGGTCGATGCGCTGCTGCAGGACGCGGGCGACGAGCATTCCCTGGCGGTAGGCGGGCGGCCAGCCGTCGGCGGCGCAGAATGCCATGGCCTGGGAAAGTTTCGCTTTGCTGCTGTGGTCGGCCATGCCTTCGACGTGGCCGAAGGTGTACGGGTTGGTGAATGGCCCGTGCTTGGGAAAGTGCTTCCGGTAGTAGCCGCCCTGAACGTAATGCACGCCGATGATGCCCCCGTTGGAGCCGGTGAAGAGCCGCCATTTTTCGTCGCTGGCGAGGGCAAAGTTGTTCCATCCGCCTTCGGCGAAAAGCTCGAACCGCCGTGATTCCGGGTGGTAGCGCCAGACGGCCTGGCCTTTGAAATGCAGGCCGGGTTCGTCGACACCCGGGCGGGTGACGGTGGCGGTGCATGTACTCCCCTGGCAGCCGTAGATCCAGCCGTCCGGCCCCCAGGTCAGGCTGCTGGCGACGGCGTGCATGTCTTCGAGGCCGAAGCCGGCGAGGTGCACGACAGGATCGCCGTCGGGGGTGTCATCGCGGTTGGTGTCGGGATAGAACAACAGGTAGGGCGGGTTCATCACCCAGACGCCCCCTTTTCCCGGCAGGGCGGCGGTGGTGATGTTCAGCCCGGTGAGGAAATCCTTGGATGATTCGAAGCGGCCGTCGCCGTCACGGTCCTCAAAAATGGTGACTTTGTCGGCGCCGGGCGTATGCCGCGGCGGCGGAGGCGGGGGAAACGCATCATACTGCACGCGCCAGTACTCGTCGTGGCCGACCACTTTGAGCCCGGCGGGAAACGGATACTGACGGTATTGCACCACCCACATGCGGCCGCGCTCGTCGAAAGTAAGAGAGACCGGTTGGGCGACTTCCGGTTCGGCGGCGACCAACTCGATTTCCAGGCCCTCGTCGAGGGTGAAGTGCCGCAGCGAATCCGCGGGGGAAAGCACCGGCACGCGGTCGTCGGCGGGCGCGGCGGCGGAGGCGAGGCTGAGGGCGGCGAGGAACCGGACGGCCTGCCGGAGACCCGGGGTGGATGCGGAGTCGTGAGATGAGCAAACAGGCATGGCAACGGGGCGGTGACGGGCTGGCCGCGGGGAATCCGTGGTAGCATGGGCCGAGCGCGGGTCGGGCGTCAACCGGAGCGGGCGAGAAATCGGCTGAGGCGGGAGCAGTCGCGCGCCGATGGGCGGTTCGGTGGCCGCGACTGGTGAATCGGTGTACGGTGCCACGCATGATCCGATTTTTGTGTTTGCTTTGCACCCTGCCGGTGGCCGCCGCGATGGCGGCCGAGATTCATGTGGCGCCCGGTGGCGACGATGCCGGGGACGGCACGGCGGATCGGCCTTTGGCCACGCTGGCCAAGGCGATCGAGCGCCGCCGGGCGGTGCCGTCGGGCGAGGCGGTGACGATCACGCTGCATGACGGCGTGCATCGGTTGCGCGAGCCGCTGGTGCTGGGAGCGGGCGATGGCGGGACGGAGCAGGCGCCGGTGGTGATCGCGGCCGCCCCCGGGGCGCGCCCGGTGGTTTCCGGTGGCCGCCGCCTGCGGGGGTGGAAGGTTCAGAACGGCAGGTGGGTGCTGGAGATTCCGGAGGTCAAAGCCGGGGCCTGGGATTTCATCGACCTGTTCGTCGACGGCGCGCGCCGCCCGCGGGCGCGACTGCCGAAGCAGGGGTGGTTCACCATTGCCGGCGAGCTGCCGCCGTCGGGACTGGGCAAGGGGGTGGATTTCGGGAAACCGGAGACGGGTGACGACCAGTTCCGTTTCCAGGCGGGCGACATTCGCGGCGACTGGCACGCGTTGTCGGATGTGGAGGTTTTGGTCTCGCACACATGGCGCCTGCACCGGCTGCGGATCGCGGAAGTGCGCGACGACACCGTGCGCTTCACCGGGGCGACCGGCGCCGGTCACATGTCCGGCAAAATGCCGGCCGGGGCGTCGTATCTTGTCGAGAACGTGCGGGAAGCGATGACCGAACCGGGCGAGTGGTACCTCGACCGCGCGAGCGGCGTGCTCACGTATCTCCCGCGGCCCGGCGAGGACCCCGGGCAAACCGAGGTCATCGCGCCGGTGCTCGACCATTTCCTGCGGATCGAGGGGGCTTCGGACGTGACGATTCGCGGCCTCGACTTCGCGCACGGGGTGTGGGTGACGCCGCCGCAGGGGCATTGTTTTCCGCAGGCGGAGGCCGATGTGCCGGCCGCCATCCGGCTTGTCAACGCCCGGCGCTGCCGGCTCGAAGGTTGTGGCGTCACTCTGGTCGGCGGCTACGCGATCGATCTCGGTCCGGGCACGACCGGGTGCGCGCTCGACGACTGCGAAATCACGCATCTGGGCGCGGGAGGCGTGCGCATCGGGGCCGGACAGTTCGGCCAGCCGGGGCCCGGGGAGCTGGCGAGCGGGAACACGGTCAAAAACTGCCTGATCGCGCACGGCGGCCGGCTGCATCCGGCGGCGGTCGGCGTCTGGATCGGCCACAGTCCGCACAACACGATCGAACACTGCGACATTCACGATTTCTACTACACCGGCGTGAGCCTGGGGTGGTCCTGGGGCTATCAGCCGAGCCAGGCGCATCACAACACAGTGGCCCACTGCCGCATTTCCCGCATCGGCCAGCAGGTCCTGAGCGACATGGGCGGCATCTACACGCTCGGCAACGGGCCGGGCAACGTGCTCCGGGGAAACCACATCCACGACATCGCCTGCCGCCCCGGCGGCTACGGCGGCTGGGGGCTGTACCACGACGAGGGCAGCACCGGATTCCTCAGCGAGGACAACCTGGTCCACGACACCAGCAGCACCACCTTCCACCAGCACTACGGCCGGGAAAACATCATCCGGAACAATATCTTCGCCTTCGGACGCGAGGGCGGCCTCGCCCGCACTCGCGAGGAGGAGCACATCAGCTTCATCTTCGAAAAAAACATCGTGCTCACCGCGGGCGCGCCGCTCTTCGTCTCCAACTGGTCCAACGGGCGGTTCACGCTGGCGCATAATGTCTATTGGGATGCGGAGCGCCCCGCGCCCGACTTTCCGGGCGGGCGGACCCCGGACCAGTGGCGCGAGTGGAGCAAAGACTCGTCGGTCGTCGCCGATCCGCTGTTCGTGAATGCCTCCGTCCGAGACTTCCGGCTGGCGGAAGGTTCGCCCGCTCGGGCCCTCGGCTTCCGGCCGTTCAAGACCGGCCAACCCGGACACACCGGACGCCAGGCGCCGCGGCGGTCGCCCGCGGTCGAGGTCCCGCGGGCCTGGCCACCGGTGAAGGGCTGAGCCCGGCCGGGCTCACGGGAGCCTGGACATGAAAGCAGTCGGCGTGATCGCCGGCACCGGAGACCTCCGGTAGTCGTTGATGTTGCGGGTGATGATGAATTCGGCTCCCCAGGACAGCGCTGCCGCCGACAGGAAAGCATCTTCCAAATCACGCATCGGCAGGCGCAGGGCGCGATGGGCGACCACGGTGCCCGCCGGAGCGACGGAGATGAATCTCAGCAGGGTGGTCAGAAAGGATCGCCCGGATCCTTTCAGCAGATAAGCGCAGTTGGTGAGGGTATGCCAGGCTACGGCAGCGGTGCCCCCAGCCTCGGCCCAGCGCAGCACATCGGCGCTGTGGCCCAGGTGCGGGGCACGGGCCAGCGCGACATCAAGCAGCACATCGCAGTCGAGCAGCACTTTCATAGCTCATGATTTGAGATATTTCACGCTCAGGGCGTCGTACAGGCGATCCGTTCCTGCCTCCGGCGCGCGGAGCGAGGCGGAACCGATCAGGCCGTCCACCAATGAGCGGGCCGGGGGCGGAGCCGCGGCCTGAAGCAGGGACTCGATCAGGCCCGACACGCTGGTATTTCGCGAGCGCGCGGCGGATTTCGCACGCCGGTGGGTCTCCGGATCAATGGTGATCGTGATGCGGATTTTCATCAGTATGCATCGTACCTCTTGAGTGCATACTTTGCAAACTGCGGGACTGTTGAAAGCACCCTGGCTGTGCTCCCGACGCCCCGTTTCCCGCGGACGCTCTCCCCCGAGCCAGGGAGCGCCTCCCCGCAGCCACACGCCTCCCGGAGAGCGGCGATGTTCGTCGCAGAGTCCCAGGGCCTTCGGCTCCCGGTCAATGACGAGGAACCAGGAGATCCTCAACGTACGTCATCGGCTTCCGAAAACACCCTGCTCACCTCGGGTCGTCGCACGGCGCACTTGCCATGGTGCCGGGGCGCGGGTAGAAGGGGCCGTCTTAGACGTCAACCCCGAACATACCCCATTCAGCCATGTCCCACACCTACCCGAAACTGCACAATGCCATGTGGCCCGGTCTTGTCGGCAAGGAGCCCGGCACTGATCATCCGCCGATCAGCCTTGACCGCATGCTGGAACTGACGGCCAACGCGAGTGTGGACGGCCAGAAGTTTGAAGGGGTGGACCTGTTCCTGTTTCACCCGCACATCGACCCGGATGCGTCCGACGACGCGATTCGCGCGCTGGGTGACACCATTGCCGGGCACGGGTTGGCGGTGGGATCGCTGGTGGCGCCGGTCTGGCCGGGTACGGTCGGCGGCAGTGCGATGGGAAGCGAGGAGGACCGCAGGAATTTTGTGCTGGCCGTGCGCAAAGCGTGCCGCATCGCGAAGGTACTGAACGAGCACGGGGTGCGTTCCTACGGGGTGATCCGGATTGATTCGGCCACCGGTGTGGGTCCGTGGGCGGAGGATCCAGCCGGCAACACGCGGAAGATTGCTGAGACCTTCCGGGAGGCGGCCAAGGTGGCCCGGGACCATGGTGAGCGTCTGGCTGCGGAAGGGGAGATCTGCTGGGGCGGTATGCATTCGTGGCGCGCCATGCTGGACACCCTGGAGGCGGTGGGCGAGCCGGAGACGGTCGGGTTCCAGGCGGACCTCGCGCATACTTATCTTTATTTGCTCGGCTATAACGCGCCGGAGCATGCTCTGCTCAAAGAGGGGTATTCGAACGCTGATTTTGACGCCGCCTACGCCACGCTGACCGACGCGCTGCGGCCATGGACGATCGATTTCCACGTCGCCCAGAACGATGGATCGGTGCACGGGACCGGGAGCCACGACAAGACCGGACGCCATTGCCCGGCGGATGATCCGAACGGCAAGCTTGATATCACCCGGGCCTCGGGTCATTGGCTGAAAGGTGCGGCGGATCGCGGCATCAAGCACATCTGCTGGGACGGCTGCATGTTCCCGAACGCCATGCTGGAAAAGCAGGAGACGTGGAACACCATTCTTGCCGCGATGCTGAAGGTGCGCGCGGCCCACGGCTGGGCGTGAGGTTTTCCCGGTTCCGCCATGGCCCCGATCGTCCAAATCTCCCTTGACCTGACCAACATCGACGAGGCGCTGGAAACGGCGGCTCTGGCGTTGCGGGCGGGTGTTGACTGGCTGGAGGCGGGAACGCCCCTCATTCTTGCCGAGGGGTTGCACGGGGTGCGGGCGCTGCGAAAGGCGTTTCCCGGGGTGCCCATTGTTGCCGACCTCAAGACAATGGACGGCGGGTATCTGGAAGCGGAAATGATGGCGAAGGCCGGGGCCACGCACGTTGTCGTGATGGCCCGCGCGCATGAAGAAACTGTCAAATGCGTCGTCCAGGCCGGACGTGATTTCGGGGTCAAGGTGATGGGCGACAACATGGTCTGCCCGGACATGGTCGCCGGTGCGCGATGGCTGGAGGACCTCGGCTGCGACTACATCGTGCACCATATCGGCTACGACGAACGCCGCGGTATCGCCGCCCGCGGTGAACGGATGCCCAGCCCGCTAGATCAATTGCAAGAGGTGGTCGAGGCGGTGTCAATCCCGGTGCAGGCGGTCGGCGGGCTGACTCTCGAGCAGGCGGTGGCCTGTCCGGCGCTCGGCGCCCCGCTGGTCGTGCTCGGCGCGCCGCTGACTATTGATGCCGACCAGTTTAAAACCGCGAGCGGCGACCTTGAGGGGTCGCTGCGGCTCATCTGCGAGGCGATCCGCCGGACGGCCTGAGCGGGGCGGAGGCGACGTTGGGAAGGGTGCCGCAGGCGCGTGGGGAGGAGGACCGGCGGGAACGGATGATCCGATGTGGCCGGTGAGAGCGGTGGCGGCTGACGCGGGCTGACCGGGTTGTTTCAGAAATCCTGGTCGGTAACCGTCCCGGAGGCGGTCTGTCCATCACGGACGATGCAGCGGGTGAGGCGGGCGTCGGAGGTGACCCGGGATCCCGGCCAGAGGATGCAGTCATCGAGCTCCGCGCCCGGTTCGACGATGGCGGTCGGGGCGATGGCGCAGGTGCCGCGGCACGTGACACCGGCGGGGACCGGGTCGGGTTGTGCGGGGACCAGCTGGCGGTGGGCCTCGAGGTACGAGGCGCGGTCGCCCAAGTCGAGCCAGAGGCCGTCGTCACAGACCGCCCCGCCGACGCGGCCGGTGCGGCGGATGATGTCGAGGAAGATGGTGCGGGTCGACTCGATTTTCCCCGGGGTCAGGAAATCGAGGAAGCCGGGCCGGCAGAGGTAGAGGCCGGTGAACTGGTGGGTTTGTTCGATGCCGGTGCCAAGCAGGTTGCGCAGGTCGAGGACGCGGCGGCCTGCCGGGTCGAAGGCGACGACCTTTTCCGCGCCGGACGACCGGAGGATGAGGGTGGCGAGGTCATCGGAGGCGAGGTGGTGTTCGAGGGCGGGCTGGAGGTTGAGGGTGGCGAGGATGTCGCCGTTGTAGACCCAGAACGAGCGATCGGCGGGCAGGAGATCAGCGATGTTGGCCAGGCCGCCGGCCGTTTCGAGCAGGACGGGTTCGTGGCGCAGGGTGAGGGGGCGGCCGTGCCAGCTCCGGTCGGGAAAGGCACTGTCATACGCTTCGGGGTGCCAATGGGTGTTGACGATGAGTTCTTCTACTCCCGCACCAAGCAGGTGGTCGAAGGCGCGGGTAATGAGCGGGCGGTGCCAGACCGGGATCAGCGGCTTCGGACGCCGCTCGGTCAGCGGACGCAGCCGGGTGCCGAGGCCGGCACCGAGGACAAAAGCATGGGTGGGAGCAGGGGAAACGGTCATGGTCTCCGCCAAACATGGCGCGCCCCGGCTGGTTTCCCACTCGGAAGTCCGCCGGGCGCCCCGGCCGGGCTTTTCAGCTGAGGGCCGACCGGGGCTGCACAGGGGATACACAGAGTACCTGTCCTTTTACACAAAGTACCTGTCCTTTTAACGATGGGGGCCGGGGTCCGCGCACAGAGTACCTGTCCAATAATGAGGGAATGCATATATGAACAGTACGCCACAGGATGTCTGTCCATTTATCCATTGGGGCCGCGCAGAGTACCTATCCCAAAATCCAGATCCTCCTCTCATAATGAGGAAATGCATATATGAACAGTTCTCCACAGGATGTCTGTCCATTTATCCATTGGGGCCACGCAGAGTACCTGTCCCAAAATCCAGATCCTCCATGGCAGGCGTCGGGAGTTCCTGGCGGTGCGGCGTTTGCCGCTTGCGGAACGAACAAATCTGAGCCACGCCGTGTTTCTGACCATGCCCGAACCGGAAGACGTCCCGTCCCATCCTGCCGCCGCCGTGCGCCGGCGTCTGGAGGCCGTACGCGGATACTGCGAGCTCGGGCTGCCGGAGCTGGCGCGGGACGAGCTGGAGCCATTGCGCCCGTCGTTCGGCCATCTGGGCGAGGTGATGGAGATGGATCTGATGATCCTGATGATGGAGAAGCGGTGGGGCGAGGCGCTGGAGCTGGCGCTGCGTCTGCAGCGGCTGCATCCGTCCCAGCCGGCGGGCTGGCTGCAGGCGTCCTTTTGCCTGCATGAACTTGGTCGCACGCGCGAAGCCCTTGAGCGCCTTGTATCGGGGCCGCGCGCGCTGCGCGAGGTGCCGCTGTTTCATTACAACACCGGCTGCTATCTGGCCCGGCTCGGCAAACTTCGTGACGCCATGGCCTCGCTGCGGCGCGCTTTTGAGATGGACGCTGAATATCTTGAAAGCGCCCGCACCGACCCCGATCTTGCCGCTTTGCGCGACCAGCTCTGAGCGTGTCGTTTTCGTCACGCTAAACCCTTTCATCCGGCGCCGATTCTGATCCTAGGTCAGGGCAATTCCCAATCGCATGCACACTGTTCTCGTTGTTGATGATGAAGCCGACATTGTCGACTTGATAGCCTTCAATCTGCAACGGCAGGGGCTGAAAGTCCTGACGGCTCGCGATGGCCTGACGGCGGTTCATCTGGCCAAGGAGCGCCAGCCCGACCTGATCGTGCTGGATCTGATGCTGCCCGGGCGGGATGGCTTCGGTGTGTTCAAGGACCTGCGGGGCGACACCCGCACCAGCCAGATTCCCGTCATCATGCTGACCGCCCGCGGGGAGCTGGACGACAAGATCACCGGGCTGGAGCTGGGCGCGGACGACTACGTGACCAAGCCGTTTTCGCCGAAAGAGCTGGTTCTGCGGGTCCAGGCACTTCTCAAACGAACCAAAAAGGTGGTGGCGGACTCGGTGCTGCGGCACGGCAGTTTCAAGCTCGAGCGGAACACCCTGAAGCTGTATCTCGCCGGTCAGCCGGTCGAGCTTACCGCCACCGAATTCAAGCTGCTGCGGCTGCTTATTGAGGCCGGCGGCCAGCCGCAGACGCGTGATGAACTGCTGCGCGAAGTCTGGGGGTACCAGACTGACACCGTGCTGACCCGCACCCTGGACACCCACATCAAGCGCCTGCGGGAAAAGCTGGGCCGGTTCGCCGAGTGCATCGAAACCATCCGTGGCGTCGGCTATCGTTTTGTGGCGGACACCGCGGATCGCGTCGAGTGAAGGGTGATTGCCGACGGTGCCGCCTGCGTTCATTTCCTCTGTTTTGATGCCTGATTCCGATCGCCCAGCCGCAACCTCTGATTCTGAACGCCACTCCACCCCCGCCGGGGCGGCGCTGGTGGCTGATGCCGGAAGAGCGCCGGAGGCCGGCTGGTGGAGCGACATGCTCAGCTCGCTGCTTGAGGGAATGGGTGACGCGTGTCTGGTCACCGACGACCGGCTGGTGGTTCTTTTTGCCAATGCTGAAGCAGCCGACCTTTTCCGGTCGCCGCTCCGGCCGGTGGGGCGCCGACTTTTCGAGGTGCTGGCCGACCACCGGCTGACCGAGGTGGCGGAACGCTGCCGGCGCGAGCAGGTGCCCGTGGAGCAGTCGCTGCAGATCGTGGTCCACCAGGGAGGTCATGAGCGGAAAAAGTATCTGGTGGTCTCCGCGGCCCCCATCCGCCTGCCCGGTGCGCCTTCCGGGCATGGTCTGCGCCTCATTATCCGCGACGAAACGCAGCAGCGTGAAACCGAGCAGATCCGCAAGGATTTTGTTGCCAACGCGAGCCACGAGCTCCGCACCCCGCTGTCCATCATCAACGGCTATCTGGAAAACCTTGTCGAGGGTGACATTGATGACCCGGTTATGGTCCAGCGCTCGCTGCTGACCATGCAAAAGCACAGCCTGCGCCTCGCCCGTATCGTCGAGGACATGCTGACCATATCCCGGTTTGAATCGGTGGGGGAGGAGGAGGCTGCCGACCTGAAACGGTCGAGTTTTTCCGTTGAGGAGTGTGTCAAGGACGTGCTCGACCGGCTGCACCCGGTCATCCAGGAAAAACGGGCCCGGGTGGAAATGGAGTTTCCGCCGGCGGAGGTTGGCAGCCGTCTGGCCGGGGATCGTTTTTACTGGGACCAGGTTTTTTTCAACCTGATCGAAAATGCTCTGAAGGAGAATCAGCAGCCGGGTCTGGTGATCGGAGTCGGCATGTGCCACCGGCCCGACGGCGGCTGCGAACTCTGGGTCCGCGACAACGGTGTCGGCATTCCCCGGGCCGATCTGCCCTTTGTCTTCAAAAGGTTCTATCGCGTCGCCAAACACCACAGCCAGGAAATCAAGGGTACCGGTCTCGGCCTGAGCATCGTGCGGCGCGCCGTGGAAGCCCACGGCGGCGAGATCAGCGTGGACAGTACCCCGGGCCTGCGCACCCAGTTCACGATCACGCTGCCGCCGGCTCCGGCGTTGCCGCCGGTCTGCTCGGAACCCTGAGGGTGGGAGCAGGGAACCGGGGGGTGTGTGGTGGCGTGGTACAGCCGCCGGGAGATGGCTTGCGGTACAGGATCGCGCGCGCCCTCCTCCATCTTTGGTGTTGCGTGGTGCGTGGGGCGATGCACTTTGGCTTTCCGCCTTCCGGATTTTCCGGAAGTGCACTGTCGGGCCGTAGTTCAGCTTGGTAGAACGCTTGCATGGGGTGCAAGAGGTCGTGAGTTCGAATCTCGCCGGCCCGACCATTAAAAAAAACCCGCGCAGCCGGGGCTGCGCGGGGTGTAGGGCGAGGGAGGGATCGCACGCAAGGGGCTCAGGGAGCCTTCTTGAGGCGGTAGTACGCTTGGGGGGTGCCGGCGGCGGTGGCGATGACGGCGGCGTTGTTGGTCACGCCGGCGACCGGGCGCCAGGTGATGAAGTCGGTTGAGGCTTCGAGGTTCCAGCCGGTGGTCTGGCGCGGCCACGAGAGCACGATCGACGACTGGCCCAGACCGTAGCGCAGTTCCGGCAGCGAGGTGTCGGGCAGGGCGATGGGGATGCCGGCGGCGCGGGGACCGCCGAGGGCGGCCAGCTGCTCGCCGCTGAGGGCGCCGGAGCGGATCTGCACGCTGTTGACAAACCACTGGCGGCGTTCGTCCTGATCGCCGTCGCCGAAGAGAACGGCGGTCGGCTGCAGGGCGCGTCGGGGGTTGTCGAGCCCCTGGTTGGCCGTCCAGTTGTCCTGGAAGATGCCGTTGACGTATTTGACCACGACCGGCGGGTTGGCCGCCATGTTGTAGGAGGCGGCGACGCGGTGCCAGGCGCCGGCGGTGAATTCGCCGGTGCCGTTGTAGCCGCCGTTGCCCTGGCCGAAATTGGCGCCCTGCCAGAACAGGTCGCCGTCATCGCTGTTGGCGGGGTTGGTCTGCCACATGGAGGCGGCGCCGGGACCGCTGGTGGCGACCTGGACGTCCATGATGAGGGTGTACTGGTTGACCAGGGTGCCGCCGCCGTTGGCGGGGATGCGGTGGGTCATGATGTAACCGATCTGATTGGAGAGATCGGGTGGAGCGACCATGATGCGGGCCGGCTGGCCGGTGATGTCGTCGACGCCGAGGTCGGTAGTCAGGCCGAACTGGGTGCCGCCTTCGGTCAGGCCGCCGGGGCCGTCGAAGTACTGCAGGGCGGTGCCCACGGTGGCGGCGAGGGTGCCGTTGTCGAAATCCCATTGGCCGGTGACGTTGCTGACGGGCAGGGCGACCGGGATGCCGGCGGACGACGGGCCGCCGAGCAGGGCGAGTTCGGCGTCGGACAGCCGCGTCGGGCGGATCTGCACGCTGTTGACGTACATGATGCGGCGCTCGTCCTGATCGCCGTCACCGAAGAGGACCGCGGTCGGTTGCAAGGCGCGGCGCGGGGCGTCCAGCCCCTGGTTGGCGGTCCAGTCGTCCTGTTTGACGCCATCGACGTATTTGACGGCCACGGGCGGGTTGGCGGCCATGTCGTAGGCGATGGCGACGCGGTGCCAGGCGCCCGGGGTCAATTTTCCGGTGCCGTT
>JALRGF010000648.1 GCA_023253495.1 Verrucomicrobiales bacterium | reverse complement strand
GTCCAGGTCGGACACGGGGATGGCGGACGTCATGGGGATTTCTTAGCACATCGCGTGCGCAACGCACCGACTTGACGTCCGCCGCGGCACTGGCCCCCTCCGTCCGACTCACCACTGGCGCCCGCCGTCGATCGCGCGAAGAATGACAGTATGTCTGATGCCATCGACTGGGCCCGGGTCCGGGCTGCCTTTCCGATTCTGGACCAGCAGGTGAGCGGCTGGCCGCTGATTTATTTCGACAATGCGGCGACCAGCCAGAAACCGCGCCCGGTGATCGAGGCGCTGGTGCGGCATTACGAACGCGACAATGCCAATGTGCACCGCGGGCTGCACGAGCTGAGCCGCCGGTCGACTGACGCCTACGAGGCGGCGCGCGCCACGGTCGCCCGGTTTCTCGGGGCCGCGCACCCGGAGGAAATCGTTTTCACCCGCGGCACGACGGAGTCGGTCAACCTCGTCGCCCAGGTCTGGGCCGAGCGGTTCCTCAAGCCCGGTGACGCCGTGCTGGTCACGGCCATGGACCACCACAGCAACCTGGTCCCGTGGCAGCTGGCGGTCCGGCGCGCCGGGGCCGTGCTCAAATGGGTGCCGGTCACCGACACCGGCACCCTCGACCTCGACGCCCTTGACGCCCTGCTCACGCCCGAGGTCCGGCTCTTCGCGTTCGTTCACATCTCCAATTCCCTCGGCACCCTGAACCCGGCCGCCGACCTCTGCCGGCGCGCCCGCGCCCACGGGATCACCACGTTCGTCGACGGCGCCCAGAGCGCCGGACACATACCGGTCGACGTCCGCGCCCTCGGCTGCGACTTCTTCGCCTTCTCGGGTCACAAAATGGGCGCACCCACCGGCATCGGCGCGCTCTACGGCCGCCGGGAGGTGCTCGAAACCATGCCGCCGTGGCAGGGAGGCGGGGAAATGATCCACCGCGTGACCCTCGAGGAAAGCACGTTCAAGGCACCACCCGCCCGCTTCGAGGCCGGGACCCCGAATGTCGCCGGTGCCGTCGGGCTGGCCGCCGCCGTGGATTTCCTCGAGGCGCTCGGGCTGCCGGCGGTGGCCGCCCGCGATGACGCCCTGACCCGCCACGCGCTCGAGCGGCTGGAATCGATCCCCGGCCTGCGCGTCCTCGGGCCGGCGGCTCCGCGCGGGTCGCTGGTCTCGTTCTCCCTCGACGGCGTGCACCCGCACGATCTGGTGACATTTGCCGATACGCGCGGGCTCGCCCTGCGCGGCGGCCACCACTGCACCCAGCCGCTCCTGCGCCGCTTCGGCGTGCCCGCCACCACCCGCGCAAGTTTCTATTTCTACAACACCCCGGAGGAAATCGACCGCATGGTGGAAATCCTCGATGAAGCCCGGAGGTTCTTCGCGCCATGAACGACGATCTCCGTGAACTCTACCAGGAAGTGATCCTCGACCACTCGCGGCGGCCACGGAACCGCGGGGAACTCGGTCCCGAGGCCGTCCATGTCCACGGCGACAACCCGTCGTGCGGCGACGAACTCGACCTCTGGGTGCGCTTCGCCAACGACGGCCGCCTCGAGGAAATCACCTTCACCGGTCACGGGTGCGCCATCAGTCAGGCGTCCGCCTCCATGATGACCGTCCGCCTCCGCGGCCGCAGCGCGGATGAGGCCACCAGCGTGGCCACAGCCGTGCACACCATGCTCACCGCTCCCGCCGCCACTCCCCTGCCCGACGACCTCGGCGACCTCCGGCTCCTCGAGGGCGTCCGCCAGTTCCCCCAGCGGGTCAAATGCGCCGCCCTCGGCTGGCGCGCCCTCGAAGAAGCCCTGCACCTCCACCGCACCCGCCGCCCCACCACCGAAGGGTGAGCGAGCGGACTGTGACGCCGGCCGGCGTGCTCGGGCTGCTCACGGCTTCAGGCCGCTTCCGGCCTGCCGAACATCCGGCGCAGGCCCGTGATCGCCAGGACCAGCAATACCAAGGATGATCCGCCGTCCGGCACGCGTTCGGCCGGTGGCTGCGGCGACGAGCCGGCGGGCAGATTGACCGTCACGTGCACCAGCCCGAGGCAGTCGTCCAGAGGCGATGTCTTCAGTTTGAGCGCATTCAGGCCGGGCTCGAGCAGCGGGTTGAGTGCGAATTGCCGGATGTCCCACAGACCGCCGTCGGTCTCCGAAGCAGTGGAGCCGTTGGGGACGCTGTCTCCCTGGAAGATCGGACCGTTGGGCACGAGCGTCTGGCCGTTGATGACGAGAGCACCATCATCGCCACTTTGCCCATCCGCGACGCCCAGCTCCAGCACCGCATCCCCGGTGGTGTAATTGAATGACCCGAGCGCCGCGGACCAGCCGTCGGCATCCGAGCCCCGACCGAGATTCGAGTCGTTGCCCTCAAAGAGCATGATATCACGGTTGTTCGCCGGATTTCCGTCATCGAAGGCGACCAGCAGCGACACCCCGTTGATGTCGGCCACCCCGGGTTTGACAAAGCCGCTCAGCGAGAACGTTCCGCTGCCGGTCACAAAGGAAGTCACATCCGCCCGATACGCCTGCGAGTGAGGGAAGTCCCAGCAGTTCGGCCCCGTCAGGCCGACGCCCACCCCCTGAATGGCGTTGCCGTCGAAAAGAACGGACGCATTGCTGTCCGCCTGCGACTGGGGACCGTGCCAGTACAACAATGCCCGCGTGACGGTGCCCGAAACCCCCGCCAGAGCGAGCGTGCCCGTGCCGTCTCCCCCGCGCATGCCGCCGTATCCGACACTGACGAAATCCGTGTCGAGGAACGATTGCGAATATACCACCGAGGCAGCGGAAGCAGCCGGCGTCGCCAGCAGCATGGCCAGCAGCGGAACAAGCGAGAGATGGGTTTTCATGAGTTTGGATATGGTGATGGGGATTGAGTGACAGCCTGCCAAGGCGGATCCCTCATGGATCCCGCGACGGCAGACGCTCACCACTCGCAGCAGCGCCCGGGCCGCACCTCTTTATGGCGGCTATGGAGAAATGGAATGGTCTCAGAATCAACGATCCGCACTCCCGGTGAAGATTTCGACCGACAGCCGGAGGGTGGCGAGTGGCATCCCGCGGGTGAAAAAGTGTCAGAAATCCCAGACGCGTGTCGGCATTTCTGACACGGCGGCCCCGTGGGCCGGCGGGTTCCCGTGTCGGGAAAACAGCTGCCTTTCTCCCGTACGACCCCGGAAAATTCCCTAGGCCCACGGAGGGGCACCCTCAAGAGCGTGTTCTCCTTGAGCCCGTGAGCGTCCGTGGCACCGTGACACATGACCAAGACCCCGTTCTACCTGGCTGCCGCGAGTGTGGCGGCCGCTGTTCCGTGGGCCGCCGCGGCGGCACCGGCCGCCGGATCGATCGTCTTCAATCGCGACATCAAGCCGATCCTCGCCGAGGC
>JALRGF010000613.1 GCA_023253495.1 Verrucomicrobiales bacterium | reverse complement strand
GTATACGGCGGACGGGGACGGGCTGGAGGTATTGAAGGTGAAGTATGCGGCGAACAAGGAGGTGATCGACGCGAAATACCGGGAGTTGGTGGCCTGGTGGCGCGCAGAGGCGGCGAAGTGAGGAGGCGGGGGCAGGGTTTGATGAGCGCGGTGCCGGTGGCGGCACCGGAGCCCGGGGTCCCGGGGGCGCTGCCGGACTGGAGGGGGCGGAGGTGCGATTCCGGTCAGGTATCGGCTGGCGGAGGCGTTCGGAGGTCCGTGAACTGATTCATGAAGGCGCGGTCGATCCGGTCTTTCCAGTGCCAGACCCAGACACCTTCGGCGGCCCATGGGCCGCGGGAGGCGACGGCGCGGCCGCGGCCGGTGCCGATGAGTGAGAGGAAGTTTTTCTGGGGGTGCCAGGGTTGGGTGGGCGTGCCGGCGAGGTGGCGTCCGAGGTTGTCGAAGAGCGGCTGGGCGGCGCGGACGGCGAAGACGCCGGACTTGGGGCGGACGTTACCAGTCACGGTGGCGCAGTCTCCGGCGGCGAAGACGTGTGGGTGGCTGAGGGAGCGGAGGGCGGCATCGACGGCGATAAACCCGGAAGGGTCGGCGGCGAGGCCGCTGGCTTGGATCCAGGGCGGTGCGCTTGCCTGGGTGGTCCAGAAGATGGTGTCGGCGGGCAGGTGCTGGCCGTCGCGGAGGATGACGCCGTCGGCGCGGACGCTGGTGACCGGCTGGCCGGTGGCGACGATCACTCCCTCGCGGTGCAGGGCGGCGAGCAATCGCCGGCGGACGCCGGCGGCGTGGGTGGGCAGAATGGTGTCCCCCTGATGGACGAGGGTGAGGGTGAGGGCAGGACCGAGACGGGCCTTCATGGCCAGGGCGACTTCGACGCCGCCGGCTCCGGCGCCGACGATGAGGGCGCGGATGGGGCGGCTGGCGGCGAGTGCGCGCAGGTTTTCCCATGCCTTGAGGAACCGCGGCACGGGTTTGGCGGGGATGGCGTATTCGGCAGCGCCGGGCACGTTGTGGACGGAAGGGGTACTGCCGATGTTGAGGGAGGCGGCGGCGAAGGGCAGGGGCGGGTGATTTTCCAGCAGGACGCGACCGCCCGTGAGATCGAGACCGGTGGCCCGGGCGCCGACGAACCGGACGCCGGCCTGATCGCAGAGCCGGCGGAGGTCGATGTGGCATTCCGCCCGGGAGTAAAAACCGGCGAGGTGACCGGGGATCATGCCGGAGTAGGGGGCGTGCGGGACGTCACTGACCAGAGTGACCTGAGCCCGAGGCCACGGGTTCCGGGCGAGCAATCGCACCACAAGGGCGTGGCTGTGTCCGCCTCCGACCAGGACGACCTCTCGCAAACCGGAAATAACGGCGGCCGCGGTCATTTCGAGGTCACATGGGTCGGCGGCGGGCGCGCACTTCGGCCGGGCGGAGGATGAGGGCGGGCCGGGTGTCGCGGTCGCGGTTCAGCTGGTAGCCGCGGCGCACGACTTCCGCGACCTCGGGCATGCCGTCGCCCTTGGGAACCGATCCGATCAGGGTCACGCGCCGGAGGGTTTCCGGGTCCAGCGGCTGTCCGCGGCGCACGGTGTACGGTTCGATGGAATGTTCCCGCAGGAGATTGAGCAGTGACGCATGGAGCGGCCTCAGGCGGGCGGCCAGGCCAGGCAACGCCCGTTCTCCCTCGGCCATGAGGTCTTCGAGCTGATCTATCCGTCGGATGAGCCCGCGGGCCAGGGAGTGGTCGGCGGGGGGGGTGGCCGGGGCCTCTCCCGGCAGGCTGCCCAGAGTTTTTTCGAGGAGGGCGACGTTTTGCTGCCGCAGAGCCAGTGCTTCCTGGACCGATGCGGGGGAGGGTACCGCCGCCTCCACGGCGGGAGCTTTCACCGGGAGAAGGGGGGCGGCTGGTGTGGTGGATGCGGGCGGAGCGGGGGGCGCGAGGGTGGCAGACGACGGAGCGGGAGCCTCTGAGCCGGCGGTGGGGGCCGGGGGTGACACGACCGCCAGGGCAGGGTGTTCCGTGACGGGTTTTGCCGCAGCGGGCGGGGCAGCGGGCGGGGCAGCGGGCGGCGAGCCGGGCAAAACCGGCGTGGCGGGCGCTGCCGTGGCAGGCTTTGGCGTTGCGGGTAAGATGGTCAGTGACGTGGCTGACGCGACTGGCGTGACTGACGTGACTGGCGTGACTGGCGTGACTGGCGTGACTGGCGTGGTCGGCGTGATCGGCGTG
>JALRGF010000607.1 GCA_023253495.1 Verrucomicrobiales bacterium | reverse complement strand
ATCTCGGGGTCGCCGAAGGACTCGGCGGCCAGTTCGTTGAGCGACTGCAGGCTGTCGAGCATCGAGCGGCGCCCGCCGGCATCAATGCCGGGCGGGTTGCTCAGGTAGAGAACCGGATCCTTGCTGGAGCGGAAGCGCACTCCCTGATGCTGGCTGGGAAGAAAGCCGGGCCCCCAGAGGCGTGAGAAGAGCGGCTGATCCGTTTTGTTGCCGCTGCCCTGCGAGATCATGACAATAAATGACGGCATCTGGCGGGACGCGCTGCCGATGCCGTAACTGAGCCACGCCCCGAGGCTCGGCCGCCCGGGCTGCTGGTGGCCGGTCTGGATGTACGTGAAGGCCGGATCGTGATTGATGGCCTCGGTGTGCATCGACTTGATCACGCAGATGTCGTCGGCCACCGATCCGATGTTCGGGAGCAGTTCGCTCAGCCACAGGCCGCTCCGGCCATGCTGCTGCCACTCGAACATCGGGGCGACGCAGGGGAATGACGACTGCCCCGACGTCATGCCGGTGATCCGCTGGCCCATCCGCACCGACCCGGGCAGCTCCTTGCCGTGGTGCGCGCGCAAGGAAGGCTTGTGGTCAAACAGATCAATGTGCGACGGCCCGCCGGACATGGTCAGAAAAATGACGCGCTTCGCCTTGGGGGCGAAATGAAGCGCCGGCAGGGCGCCCGACGTTTCCGCAGCCGGGGCGGCCGGTGCCGCGGCAAACAGGTTTTCATTCATCAGCGAGCCGAGACCAAGCACCCCGAGGCCGGTGGCCCCGCGGCGGAAGAAGGCGCGTCGAGTGAGCAGGCGGGCGAATTCGTGATCGGGATTCATCGGGTGGCGGGCGGTGATGCGAAGTGGTGGCGCCGGGGCGGCCACGCGGGGGACGGTAAAGCGGTAAAGCGGGGAAGCGGTGCGGCCCGGCGGAGCGGCGTCCGCGACGCCATCATCCTTTGGTCAGGGTTTCGTCGAGGTTGAGCAGGGTGCTCACGAGCATGGTCCAGGCGGCCAGGGCCGGGAGATCGAGGGCGGGGTCGTGCGGCGCCTCGCCGACCCGCATCAATTCCTGCGCGGCCTCGGGGCGTGTCCGGTAGCGGGCCAGTTGATCGGCCAACAGCGGGCGCAGCACGTCCAGTTCCCGTGCCCCGGCAACGCGGCCGGTGGCCGTGCGGAAGGCGCGGTGCAGGCGCGCGTCATCGTCCGCCTCCTCCCGCATCAGGCGTTCGGCGAATTTCCGGGATGCCTCGATATAGGTCGGATCATTCATGAGCACGAGCGCCTGAAGCGGGGTGTTGGTGCTGGGGCGCCGGACGGTGCAGACTTCGCGGTCCGGGGCATCGAGCGTCGCCATCTGCGGCGGCGGCGAGGTGCGTTTCCAGAACGTGTAGAGCGAGCGCCGGTAGAGGTCGGCGCCCGTGCTCTGGACGAAGAACTGGGCCGAGAAATTCGCGCTGTCGGAGCGTTGGGACAGCTCACCCCAGAGATCACCGGGCTGGTACGGGTTCACGCTTCTGCCGCCGATCTCAGTGCCGAGCAGACCGGCGAGGGCGAGTGCCTGGTCGCGGATGAATTCCGCCTTGAGCCGGAACCTCGGACCGCGCGCCAGCAGACGGTTCTCGGGGTCGCGTTCAAATGATTCCGGAGTCATCCGCGACGCCTGGCGGTACGTCGCGCTCATGACGATCCGCTTCTGCAGCGCCTTCACGTCCCAGCCGCTGCTGATGAACTCGGTGGCCAGCCAGTCGAGCAGCTCGGGATGGCTCGGCCATTCCCCCTGCGAGCCGAAATCCTCCGCCGTCTTGACCAGGCCGGTGCCGAAATACTGCTGCCAGAATCGGTTCACCGTGACCCGCGCGGTAAGCGGGTGCCCGGGGGAGACGAGCCAGCGGGCCAGCGCGAGGCGGTCGGCTCTGGCGGCGTCATCAAGTGGCGGCAGGCTTGCCGGCACCCCGGGCTCGACGCGCTCGCCGCGCTGGTCGTACGCGCCGCGCAGGTGCACGAATGTTTCGCGCGGCGTCTCCATTTCGGTCATGACCATCGTCGTGCGCACCGATTTGTTCAGGGTGTCGCGCTCGCGGCGCACCTCGCTCAGCGCGGCGCTGGCGGCCCGATACCGCTCCGGCGCCTGATGTTCCCGGTAATAGGCGGCGAGCTGCCCGCGTTCCGCGTCATTCAGCGACCCGGCCGGCCGGGACAGCAGCTCGACAATCGGCTTTTCCTTTTCGTTCGGACCGGCTGGCGGCTGGTCGCGCCACTGGCTTTCCCAGGCGGCCTGAAGCGGCGGGAGCGCCGCCTCTTCGGACTGGACGCGTTCCTCAGCCTGCCGGATCCGCGCGTCGAGTTCGGCCAACCGGCGTTTTTCTTCCGCGGTGGGCACGGCCAGCACCGGCTTTGCATTGCCGGCATTGCCGTCGAGCCCGGCCTCCGGCACCCCGTTGAAGAACGCGTACATCCGGTAGAATTCCTTCTGGCTGACCGGATCATACTTGTGGTCGTGGCACTGCGCGCACGCGAACGTCAGACCGAGCCAGACGGTGGTCGTCGTGTTCACGCGGTCGACGAGATAGGCATGCAGATATTCCTCGGCGATGGCACCACCCTCGTAATTGATCATGTGGTTGCGGTTGAAGCCGGAGGCCACCCGCATCGCCAGCGCCTCGTCCTCCCCCGCGCCACCGCGGTCCGCCAGGATGTCGCCGGCCAGCTGTTCGACGGTGAACCGGTCGAACGGCTTGTTCTCATTGAAAGCTGCAATCACCCAGTCGCGCCACGGCGTCATGTCACGCCCGGAATCCAGATGAAACCCGTGGGTGTCGGCAAAGCGCGCCGCGTCCAGCCAGTCGACCGCCATCCGCTCACCGTACCGCGGCGAAGCCAGCAGGCGGTCGACCACCCGCTCCCAGGCACCGGGCGCGGTGTCCGCCAGAAAGGCATCGATTTCCTCAAGCGTCGGCGGCAGGCCGGTCAGATCGAGTGTCACCCGCCGGATCAACGTCTCGCGGGTCGCCTCGGGCGATGGCGTCAGGCCTTCCCGTTCGAGACGGGCGCGAATGAACCGGTCGATTTCCTGACCCGGCCCGCGGGCGGCCGCCACTGCCGGCACCTCCGGGCGGACCGGCGGCACAAACGACCAGTGGGCCTGATACCCGGCGCCTTCATCGATCCATTGTTTCAGTTTTTCGATCTGCGCCGGGCTGAGTTTTTTGCCGGTCTTGGACGGCGGCATGTGGTCGTCGTCCTCCGCAGCCAAGGTCAAGCGCCGGATCAATTCACTCTCGCCGGCGCGATGCGGCACGATGGCGGCGGCCCCGGACTCGGCCGGCCGGAGCGCCGCCTCGCGCTCATCGAGCCGCAGCCCCCCCTTGCGTTCCTTTTCATCAAACCCGTGGCAGGCGAAACAATTTTCCGAGAGGATCGGTCGGATCTCGCGATTGAAATCGACAGCCGCCTCACTCAGAACGGGCCACCCTCCGACGGCGGCGGCCAGCAGCGTCAGTCGCGGAAAAACAGGGATCATCGGTCGAGGCATGGCAGTGTCCCGCACTATCGGGCCCGGCCGCCGAAATCAACCTTTCAGATGCGACTCAGACCCCGACGAGTTCCTTCAAGGCGACCCCGCTGTCGGTGAGCCGGCGCGGCCGCTGCAGGGGGTCCAGAAACTCTCCGGCAGGGTCCATGCCGAGCAGGTGGAAAATCGTCGCCGCGAGATCAGCCGGGCGCACCGGGCGCTCCTGCGGCTGCGCCCCGAACCGGTCGCTGGCCCCGATAACCTGTCCGCCCCCCAGCCCCGCCCCGGCCAGCGCCACCGAAAAAACCGAGCCCCAGTGGTCGCGTCCGCCATTGGCATTGTGCTTCGGGGTCCGCCCGAATTCACCCATCGCCACCACCAGCGTCTCGTCGAGCATTCCCCGCTGGTGCAGGTCGTCGACGAGGGTGGCAAAAGTGCGGTCAAACTGCGGACACAGGACATCCCGCACCCGCCCGGCATTGTCGGCATGCGTGTCCCAGAGCGGGCTGCCCTTGACTTCCTTCTCGCCTTCCCGCGGCCAGTTGACCTGGACCAGGCGGGTCCCGGCTTCAATCAACCGCCGGGCCAGCAGCACGCTCTGACCGAATTTATGCGCCCCGTACGCCTCGCGCAGCGCGGCCGGTTCGCGCTCGATGGCAAAGGCGGCCCGGCTGGCGTCGGAGTGCAGCAGATCAAATGCTTTCTGGTGCATGTCACTCATCTCGGTGACCGCTCGGCTGCGGACTTTGGCCGTGAACTGGCGGTCGAACTGGCCGAGCAGGTCATACCGCTCGCCGAGCCGGGCGGCGGTCAGACCGTCCTCCAGCGACAACCCCTCGATGCGCATCGGTTGCTGCAGCGGGTCGCACTTCATCAGGACCGGGTGCCACGGCGATCCCATGAAGCCGCCGTTCTGGCCCGGCCAGACGATATGCCCGTCATTGTAAAGCTCGTCCGGCAGCATCACCGAGGAGAGCGGCGAGCGCGCACTCGGGTTCATCGCGCCGACCACCGCAGCCAGGCTCGGCCAGTCGTCCGGACCCGGGGGCACGTTTTCCGCTTTGCTGCGCGGCTCGTAGCCGGTGAGCATGTAGGCGCCACTGGTCGAGTGCGAATGGATGTCGGTGACCATCGAGCGGATGACAGCGAGGCGGTGCGCCACCTTTGCCGTGTGCGGCAGGGTTTCGCAGAAATGCAGGCCGGGCACGCTGGTGGGGATCGGGCGGAAGGTGCCGCGGATCTCCGATGGCGCGTCCGGCTTCGGATCGAATGTCTCGTGCTGCGGCGGCCCGCCGCTCAGAAACAGAATGATTACCGATTTGGCCCGCCCGAAACTCGACGGCCGCGCCGCCGCCGCCGCCTCCGCCTCCGCCCGCAGCACTCCCGGCAAGGTCACCCCGAGGGAACCCAGAGCCCCGATCCGCAGCCACTCACGCCGGGACCAGGCGCCGGAAGAAAGGGAGCGGGCGGAAAACGAAGAAGGCATCCCGGAGGATGCGCGTTTTGGGCGGCGCCGTCAATTCTCCTTGCTCTCATTCCCGCCTTGCCGCGCCCCCCCGGAGGAAATACACAGGTCTCCGGTCCCGCCATCCTGCATGAAGCCATCCCGCATGAAAAATACCGACCTCCGCCTCCCCGCCGCCGTCGCCGCCGTCATGATCCTCATGCCGCCGGCCGCCCGCGCCACCCTTCTTTCTTTCGACCTCCGGACACCCGCCAATAACACACCGATGCCGCAGGATTACGGCGACGGCGTGACGGACGCGAGCAGGATGTCAGCCGACGGACGCACCGAATTCATCTTCGAGGAAGGCGGCGGATGGACTCCGGGCATCACCGTCTCCTACGGCTCGGAACGCCCCGGCGAATCCCCGGTCTTCTTTCGCGACGCCGAATGGAACGGCGTCGCCCGGCTCTGGTCGCCGTCATTCGCCGCCGGCCGGCCGATCGGTGAAGCGGCTGCCGACAGCATGCCTGCCGGCTTCGAATACCACATCACGTTCACCCCCGAACCCGATGCCAACCGCGGCGTGGTCGTCAATAGTTTCGTCCTCGACGACAAGGCCGGTGCCTTCGACACCGTCGACCACCAGGTCCGGTGGCGCATCGCCCGCGGCTCGGCCGCCGGCCCGGTGCTGGCGTCCGGCTCGCTCACCGTGAGCGGCGGCGCCAACCGCTTCGTCCAGACCGGCCTGACCGGCGCCGAACCCACCACCGGGCCGGTCGTTCTCGTCATCCAACGGCTCGCCGGCATCGCGCATGACCTGGCCATCGACGCCATCGATTTCGACGAAATCGGTTTCCCGACGAAGTCTTACAACAGCGGCAGCCTGGGCCCGGCGGCCGACGGCCTGCATGCCCCCGGGGTCGTCCTCAACCGGCCCGGCGCCATCCGCGCCGGCCACGACTGCGCCACCTCCTACGGCGGCGGTCAGAATACCACCATCTCGTTTCTTGAAGCCCTCAACCCGCCGGCCGACCAGCCGTTCACCATCGAATTCTGGGCGCTCCCGACCGCCTTCGACAACGATGACGCCCCGGTGTACAACCGCGTCAGCGACGGCGACCGCTCCGGCTGGGTGTTCTTCCAGCGCGACGAAGCCACCGGCTGGAACTTCCGCATGCACGACGGCGTCGGCAGCAACGTCGGCTGGGACCTCACCGGCGGCCGCTACACCCTGGGCACCTGGTGCCACATCGCCGCCCTCTGGAGCGGATCCGCCGCCCGGCTCTACGTCAACGGCCGGCTCGTCGACACCACCAATGCTTCCACCCGCTCGGGAAATTACAACGCCAGCACCAGCGCCACTTTCTCCATCGGCGCCTACGAAAACGGCGGCAGTCCGTTCAACGGGCTGGTCGATGAAATCGCCTTCTACCCGACCGCCCTCACCGCCGCGACCCTCCTCGCCCATTTCCAGACCGCCGTCAGCACCACGCCGGGCGCGTATGACGCGCGCGTCGCCGCCGACGACGCCCGGCTCCACCTGCGCCAGAATCCGCCGTCACTCGATCTCACTTTCCCCGATGGCATTCCGACCGTCACCTTCACCGGCACCCTGGAAGGCTCGGAATCCCTGCTTTCATGGACCCCGCTGCCAGTCGCCAGCCCGTATGCCGTGGCCGGCCCCGATCGCACCGCCTCCCGGTTTTTCCGGGTGCGCCGGTAGCCGGCACTTTGACTTGAATCCGTCCCCGCCTGACCGACCGATGCAAAATCACCTCCCGTCCGTTCACCTTCACCCGCCACCCGCATGAATCCCGTTCTCCACGCCTTTCCCGCTCTCATCATCATCCTGATGGCCATGGGGACCGGAACCAGCGCCGCAGCCCCGGCATCCTCAACCATGAATATCACGGAATCCCCGTTCGGCACCACCAAGGACGGCCAGGACGTCACCCTCATCACCCTGACCAACGCCCAAGGCCACCAGGCCCGCTTCTCAACCCTCGGCGGCACCCTCGTCAGTCTGACCGTGCCGGACCGCGACGGACAGCTCGCCGATGTCGTGCTCGGCTTCGACTCGCTCCGCGATTACGAGGGACGCAGCCCGTTCTTCGGGTGCATCACCGGCCGCTTCGCCAACCGCATCGCCGGGGGCCGTTTTGAACTCGATGGCAAGACCTACCCGCTCGCCGTCAACAACGGTCCGAACCACCTCCATGGCGGCCTCGTCGGATGGGACAAAAAAGTCTGGAAAGCACGCACCGAAAAAACCGACGACTCCCTCCGCATCGTCTTCACCCATACCAGTCCGGACGGCGACGAAGGGTACCCCGGCACCGTGGCCTGCGAGGTCGCCTGCTCCTGGAGTAATAACAACGAACTGCGACTCGACTACACCGCCACCACCGACCAGCCCACCGTCATCAACCTCACCAACCACACGTACTTCAACCTCGCCGGCCACGACCGCGGCGGCATCCTCGACCACACCCTGCAGCTGGAAGCCGACGCCTTCACCCCGACCGACGCCACCGCCATCCCCACCGGCGAACGACGCCCGGTCGCAGG
>JALRGF010000599.1 GCA_023253495.1 Verrucomicrobiales bacterium | reverse complement strand
GAAGCGCACGCCGCGCTCGACGAGGCGGCGGGCGAGCAGGGCGGAGTAGGCGAAGGTGCCCGGGTTTTTCGCCTCCTCGCCGTAAAGCTGGTAGGTGCTGTCGGGTTCGGCGCTGATCTGAGTGAGTTCCGGCACGCTGCTCTGCATGCGGAAGGCCATTTCGAACTGCTGGATGCGGGTGTGGGTCTCGGTGTCGCCGACCAGCTTGTAGTTCATCTCGTTGAGTGCCTTGAGGCCGTTGAGCTGGCGGCGGCGCAGGTCTCCGGAAATGCCGGGCGGGTTGTTGATGAAGAGGATGGGGTCGCCGCTGGAGCGGAAGCTGACCCCCGAATGTTCGCCGGGCAGGAAACCGGCCGACCACAGGCGCGACGAGATCGCCTGCATCTGTTCGCGGTTGGTCGGCTCGGCGACCAGCACGACAAAGGCGGGCAGGTCGGAATTGAGGGCACCGAGGCCGTAGCTGAGCCACGACCCGATGCATGGGCGGCCGCCGACCTGGCTGCCGGTCTGCATCGCGGTGATGGCCGGCTCGTGGTTGATGGCCTCGGTGTGCATCGAGCGGATCAGGCAGAGGTCATCCACGACCTTCGCCTGGTACGGCATCAGTTCCGTGTTCATCCAGAGGCCGTTGCTGCCGACCTGGGAAAACTTGAATTTCGACGGAGCGATCGGGAAGCGCGACTGCCCGGACGTCATGGTGGTCAGGCGCTGCCCCATGCGCACGCTGTCGGGCAGGTCCTTGTCGTACCAGTCCTGCATGACCGGCTTGTGGTCCCAAAGGTCCATCTGGGACGGGCCGCCGACCATGTGCAGGTAGATGACCTGTTTCGCCTTGGGGGCGAAGTGCGGGAAGAGCGGTTTGTGGGCGGCGGCGGCGGGCGTGCCGGCGGCGAGCAGCTTGTCGGTCATGGCTTCGCCGAGCAGCGAGGCCAGGGCGGACCAGCCCAGCACGTTTTTGCCGCGGCCGAAGAACTGGCGCCGGGTCTCGTAACGGATGTATTCGTCGTGGAGGCTCATGGGGTGGCGGGGTCTGGAATGGGATGTGCGGAAGAAGCGGGGTGGCCGCGGCTCATTTGTTGAGGGTTTCGTCGAGATTCATGAGCTGATTGGCGATCAGCGTCCAGGCGGCGAGTACGGGAGCCTCAAGGGAGGCATCAGACCGGTATTCGCCGACGGCGAGCAGTTCGGCAGCGGCCGCCGGCTGGGCGCGGTAGTGGGCGAGCATGTCGTCGAACGTACCTTTGACGATGCCGCGTTCTTCGGGGCGGAGCGGCCGGCTGAGCAGGCGTTCGGCCATGAAGCTGATGATGGCGTCGGTGCCGTGATCGGGACCGGTGGCTTGCAGCGCTTTTTCGGCGAGCACGCGCGCCGCCTCGATGTACTGGGTGTCATTCAGAGTGACGAGCGCCTGGAGCGGGGTGTTGGTGCGTTCGCGGCGGAGGCAGGACGCTTCGCGGGCCGGGGCATTGAAAATGTCCAGGCTGGCGGGCGGGGCCATGCGTTTCCAGAAGTTGTAGACGCTGCGGCGGTAGAGGTTTTCGCCGGTGTCCTGCTTGTAGATGCGGGTGTCGCCCTCAACCATGCCCACCTTGTCCCAGACTCCGTCGGGCTGGTACGGCCTGGTGCCGGGGCCGCCCATTTTCGGCGAGAGCAGGCCGCTGGCGGCGAGCGCCGAGTCACGGAGCATTTCGGCGTCCATGCGGAAGCGCGGGCCGCGGCTGAGCAGGCGGTTGTCGCGGTCTTTCTCCTGTTTTTCCGGAGTGATGACGACTGATTGGCGGTAAGCGCTGGAGCTGACGATCAGGGTGACCATGTGTTTGACGTTCCAGCCGCTTTCGCGGAATTCGACCGCGAGCCAGTCAAGCAGTGCCTGGTTGACCGGGGCCTCGCCCATGATGCCGAAGTCCTCGGAGGTTTTGACCAGGCCGGTGCCGAAGATTTCCTGCCAGAGCCGGTTGATGGTGACGCGGGCGGTCAGCGGGTTTTCCGGGGAGACGAGCCATTGGGCCAGGCCGAGTCGGTTTTTCGGGGCGCCTTCGGGCATCGGGTGGAGGGCGTGGAAAACGCCGGCTTCAACTTTCTCTCCGAGCTGGTCGTAGTTGCCGCGCATGAGGATGTGGGCCATCGGCTGGGAGTCTTTTTTCTCCTCCTGGATGTGGGTGACCGGGCTGCGACCCTTGATGGCTTCGCGCTCGCCCTCAAGCCGTGCGATCACCTGCTGCAGCTCGCGGTACGGCTGGTCGCGGGTGGTCAAGTAGTGGTCAAAGAGCGCCTGTTTCTGCTCGGGGGTTCGCTTGGCGGGGTCGCTGGCGAGCAGGGCGCGCAGCGGGCCGTGGGTGTGGAGTGCGGCGACCTCCTCGGCATTGAGGCGGCGGCCGTAGACGCGCACGTCCTGCACGCTGCCGCCCTCGAACGCCTGGCCTTTGCTGCGCTGGCCGATGCGCAGCGGCACACCGGTCTTGATCGATCCGGTCAGGGCGTCTTTGTCAATATGGACGTCGGCCAGGGCGCCGTCGATGAAGACGCGCACGCCCCCCGCTTTGCCGGATCCGTCGTACGTGACGAAGACGTGTTGCCATTCGTTCGGCTTCAGGCGGTTGCCGGTGGTCGTGACCTTGAGCGCATCGGTTTCCCAGGCGCTGACGATATGCACTGCGTATTCACCGCCGTGCTGGAAGAGATCCCAGCCGCGGTAGGCGCTGTCCTCGTCCATGCGGGCGATGATGCCGGCGAAGGCGCCGTTGCCGGCGGGGCGGACCCAGGCACCGTAGCTGAACGGCTGGTCCTTCTCGAAGTCGCCTTGGTTGCCGAGATCAAAATTCGCGGCGGCGGTCAGGACTGGGGCTGGTCCGATGCGACCGTCCGGTTTCCAGACAACCGGGCCGGTCGCCTTGAATGTCATCGGTTCGCCGCACAGGGCACCGATCTCATCGCCCACGCCCTCGGTCAGCGGGGCATGGGCCAGCAACGCCTTCGGATCCAGCTCGTCGCCGGCGGCCTCGGTCTTGGCGGCGGCCAGCCACTGGTCAAATTCGGGGCCGGCCTGGTCGCGCCGCTGGGCGAGCTGCCCCTGGTGGGCGGCGATTTCACCCGGCAGGGCGGCCCAGCGGGCGCGGTCGTCGGGTGTCTGGGGCACCACGATGTGAGCGTTGGCGCCTTGGCGGTTGTTCCCGTCGAAGCCGGATTGCGTCGTGTTCCGGAAGAAGGCGGCCATCGAATAGACATCGCGCATGCTCACGGGATCGAACTTGTGGTCGTGGCAGACGGCGCAGTTGGCGGTCAGCCCGAGGAAGACCCAGGAGGTTGTTTCGACGCGGTCGCGGGCGTAGTTGGCGAGGTTTTCCGCCTCGATGGTGCCGCCTTCGTTCGTCGTGATATTGCAGCGCTGGAACCCGGTGGCGACCAGCTGGTCGAGGGTCGGATCGGGGAGCAGGTCGCCGGCCATCTGCTCGATGATGAATTGATCAAACGGCTGGTTCTTGTTGTACGCGTCGATCACCCAGTCGCGGTACGGCCACATTTCGCGGTAGTTGTCGAAGTGCAGGCCGTGCGTGTCGGCGTAGCGGGCGGCATCCAGCCACGCGCGGCCCCGGTGTTCGCCGTAGCGGGGCGAATCAAGCAGTTGCCGGACAAATGTGTCATACGCTCCCGCGGAGGTGTCCTGCACAAAGGCATCGATCATGGCCGGATCGGGCACCAGCCCGGTGAGGTCGAGCGCGACGTTGCCGGCGTCGGCCATGATCCGGGGGTCGCGCCGCCGGGCGACGAGCCCGCGTCCCCATTCCTCGAGGTCGCTCTTGTCGGAAAAAGGCAGCTTGGCCGCGGTCTCTTTCAAGACACGCATGGTATGGGGCGAG
>JALRGF010000564.1 GCA_023253495.1 Verrucomicrobiales bacterium | reverse complement strand
CAGGCCTTCGGCCTGCAGGTCGGCCACCGGCTCCGACCACCGGGCGACCACGGCCCGCGTCGCGTCCACCGTGGTGCCGTCGCGCAAGCGCGCGGTGACCACGATCTGGCTGGCGTCGGTCGATCCATGCAGGCCGACCGCCGGCGGCTCCACCGCCAATGACTCCACGGCGTCGGCGTCGATGGGCGGTTCGGGCAGTTCGCCCGGAGGGGCGACCCGCGGCAGAGCAACCGGCGGCGCCGGGCGCACGCGCGCCAGCGAAGCGGGATCGACCGGAGCCACGGCGAACGACCGTTCTTCACGACCCTCGGCGGCCACGATGATGCGGACCGTCCCCTGGCTGCCGGCCACCGCCAGACGGGTGCCATCGGGGTTCCAGTCGACGGCGAAAAGACGGTCGCCATCGATCGCCCATTCGCTCAGGGTTCGGGTGTCGGCGGTCAGGTAGGCTTCGAGCCGCTGGCGTTCCTCCGGCGAATGGCCGGCCGCCTCTTTTTCCACGATCACTTTGATGTCGTCCGGCAGCGCGGGGTCGTACTCGGCCGCGAGTACCCGCAGCATGCCGCGGCCGCCGCCGCTGGCGACTGCCGCAAACGCCTTGCCGTCCGGCCGCCACGCCAGGCCGAACACGCGACCCGGCAGCGCCGGCCAGCGGCGGATGAGGTTCGCGTTGTCGCCGATGACGCGTTTGGTCAGTCGGTGCATGCGATAGACCTGCGGCACGCCGTCGGCGCCGCCGAGCAGCAGGTCGTCACGCTGCGGGTGCCGGTCGACGGCATGCAGTCCGCCGCGCAGGGCGCCGGGAGTGATCGAGGTGATATTGTCGATGAACCGCTGGGTGGCCACCTCGGTGAGCTTGGCGGCCATGTCGCGTCCGACGGAGGCAAGATGGGATCCGTCGACCGACCATGCGGTGTCCAGCGCCCAGTCGCCGTGGGCGCCGTTGGAAAGGATTTCACGGCCGGTGTCGACCTCAAGGGCGCGCACCGAGTTGTCCCCGTGGTCGCCGCAGCCGAACGCGAGGAATTTGCCGTCGGGCGACCAGCTCACGCCGTACAGGGTGTCAAATGTGACCGCGTGGGACAAGGCCAGCGAACGGTCCGCCATGTTCCAGACCTGGATCTCACCGCGCCGGCCGGGGGTGCCGCCGGCGGCGGCGAGCCGGGTGCCATCGGGCGAAAAGGCGATGGATTCCACCCGCTCCGACAGTCCGATCAACCGCTGCGGCTCCCCGGGGCCGTCGGCCCGGTGCAACAGAATCTCGCTGTGGCCGGCCACCGCGATCCATTGTCCGTCGGGGGACCAGTCGAGCGAGGTCACGGTCGGCGGCGCGCCGTAGACCGGCGGGTTTTCGGCCGAATACCGGCGGGCGGCGTCGGCCGGCGTGTCATCGACCGCGCCTTCGGCGATCCAGCGGCGGACCAGATCGATCTGGATCGGGTGGAGGGCCGGTCGCTTCTGCGGCATTTCGGCCTCGCCGTTCGGCCCCGGAATAATCAGGCTGAGGAGGTGGCTCTGGTCCGGCTGCCCGGCGACCACCGCGGGCTCGCCCTCCACACCGGCCAGCAGCTTCGCAAAATCCGTCATCACATAATCACCTTTCGCCTTGGCCGGCTGGTGGCACCCGTGGCAGTGCGCCTCAAAGACCGGACGGATGTCCCGGAAATAACTGACGGGCGCATCGGCGGCCGCGACCACCGCCGCTCCCATCAGGGCGGCACATGCGGAAAACAAGTTGCGGAACAAATGGGCGGAAGATGTCGGATTCATGCGGGGAACGGGCGATCCGATGGATCACCCGAGGATCCGGGCATCATGCGGAATGCCGGCCGACCGAGGCAACAGTTTTCTCCTCGGTAAATCCCCGGTAGGCGGAGGACACCCGCCCCGGTGGAAACACGCCCCGCTTACTGGCGGACCGCCGCCGTCTCCTTGATCTTGACCAGCTCGATTTCCATACGCGTCTCAAGGACCTCGCCGGAATCGCTGAGAGCACTGACGGTGAGTTTCATGGTGTCACCACTGCGCTGCTCATGGGTCACGGCCATGTTCCCTTTTCCGCTGCCGCCGTCCGAATAAGCCACTTTGATGACGATGTTGCCGGCGTCAGGTTCAACCTTGCCGATGGCGCCGCCGCCCTGGTTGTCGACCGACACATAACCGATTTCCTTGGTCTGCGAGTTGCGGGCGATCAGGCCTTCGGCATTGCGGTCGGGGGCGGTCAGCCTCATGCCGACAGCGTGTCCATCGAGGCGCCATTCATACGTCAGGCGCACGGCGGCGCCGTTGGACGCCTTGTCACCCCAGGTCCCGATAATCCAGTCGAGGCCGGCGGCAGTGGCGTCCGCTTTGAGGGTGTCCGCCGGCAGCGGCGTGACCGCGGCCGTCAGCGCGCAGGCGACGGCAACAATGGCAACGGGGAAGCGTTTCATAGCGTGGCAGAGGTCGGGGTCCGTACAATCAGGATCATAATGTCCGGAATCCTGCGGGGGGCAAACGCTTCCTGCGGGTGGCGGGCAGGGCGCACGGCCGCGAGTGGCGGAGCCGGCCGGGACACCGGACACCGGCCACCTTCTCCATCCGCCGCCGATCCGCTGAGCCTCCGTGGATTGAACCTCCGTGGATATCAGTGGACAGGCGACCGGCCCGCAGGACAGCATGTCAGCGTGACTTCTTCGCTCTTTGCGTCCTTTCTCCGGCGGTGCTGGCTTGCGGTGGTGCTGGTGCTGCTGGCCGCGGCGGTGGCCGCCGTAAGCCAGTTCCGGAAACTCGGCATCGAGTTCCAGACGACCACGCTGCTCGACCAGAACGACCCCGAACTCAAAGTCTACGAACAACTGCACGAAACAAAATCCTGGAGCCAGAATGAATTCGCCGTCGTCTGCGCCTCGGGCGTCGACTGGGTGACGCCGGAAGGAGCCGACCGGCTGAAACAGCTGGTGGCGGAACTGGAAGCCGCCCCGGAAGTCGGCGGCACCATGTCACTGCTGAACACTCCCTTGCTGCGCCAGAACCCGGCGCAGAAACCGAATCTGCTCGCGCTCGCCGGCGGCCTGAAACACATCGGCGACGAGGGCGTGAACTACGAAAACGCCCGGGCCGAACTGCTCGACCACGAGCTGGCGACCGGCTCGCTCATTTCCCGCGACGGGAGGAGCACCAATGTGCTGGTCTACCTGCGAACGGTCGCACCGTCCGGTGGCGCGGCGCCCGACGACGCCCAGGAGCGCTGGAAAACGCTGGTCAACGGCCTGCGGGCAGTGCGCGCAGGCTGGAACGACCGGCTGCCCGAGCCGCTGCGGCTGGCCGGGGTGCCGGTGGTGTACACGTATAT
>JALRGF010000507.1 GCA_023253495.1 Verrucomicrobiales bacterium | reverse complement strand
AAGCCCACGCCGGCGGGGACCTGCCAGAGGCCGTGCCGCCGCCTTGGTCCGGCATCGGCCGTCCTTGATTTCCGCCGCGGCGCTGGCCCAGTATCAGATCGGCACCACGCTCGTTCGTGTTTTGTCCCGTGCCGGCATAGGGCTGTGCCGGCGGAGTGACCGCCGGCCCGGCCAGAAAACCATCATCTGCATGAACCGCTTTTTCCCCGGCCTGATTCCGCTGCTTCTGTGGCTTCTGGTGGCCGCCCCGGCCGGGGCGGTGGTGACGTCGCCGAACATCATTTTTATTCTGGCGGACGACGTTGGGTACGGCGACCTCGGGTGTTATGGACAGGAGGTGATCCGGACGCCGCGGTTGGACCGGCTGGCGGCGGAGGGGATGCGGTTCACGCAGTTTTATGCCGGGGCGACTGTCTGTGCGCCGTCCCGGAGCGTGTTCATGACCGGAGAGCACGGCGGGCGGACGCGGGTGCGCGGCAATGGTCCTGGCCGGACGGGCCGGGGCCAGGAGCTGCGCGCCGCGGACGTGACGGTGGCGGAGGTGCTGCACGAGGCCGGGTACGCAACCGGGCTCATTGGCAAATGGGGGCTGGGCGAGCCGGACACCGACGGTTCCCCGCTGCGTCAGGGGTTCGACTTTTTTTACGGCTACACCGACCAGACGCACGCTCACAATCACTTTCCCGATTTCCTCTGGCGCAACACGGCCATGGAAACACTGCCCAATGACCGCGTGCCGGTCGGTCCAACGCCCGGGGCCGGGTACTCGACCAACCGGCTGGTCTATGCCGGCGATCGTTTTGCCGAGGAGGCGGTGGCGTGGATCGACGCCCGGGCCGGCGGGCCGCCGTTTTTTCTGTTTCTGTCGCTGGTCGCCCCCCATGCCAACAACGAACGGGCGCGCGCGCTTGGCGACGGTTCCGAAGTTCCCGATTACGGGCCGTATGCGGATGAGCCGTGGTCCGACGCCACCAAGGGGTTTGCCGCGATGATCACGCGGATGGACGCGCAGATCGGGCGGGTGCTCGACCATCTGCAGGCGCGCGGCCTCGACGAGCGCACGGTGGTCTTTTTCTCCTCCGATAACGGCCCGCACCGCGAAGCCGGGCATGACCCGGAGCGGTTCCGTTCCGCGGGTCCCTTCCGCGGGTGGAAACGCGACCTCACCGAAGGCGGGCTGCGCGTGCCCTTCCTCGCGCGCTGGCCGGGCCGGATTCCCGCCGGAACCGTGACCGGCCACGTCGCCTCGCTGGCTGATTTCCTGGCCACGGCGGCCGCGCTGACCGGTTTTGATCCGCCGCCGCGCCTTGATTCGATCAGTCTGGTGCCGGTGTTGACCGGTCGCGAGGCCGACCAGCCGAAGCATGATGTGCTGTACTGGGAGTTTCTGGAGCGTGCCTTTGACCAGGCGGTGTTGATTGACGGCCGGTGGAAGGCGATCCGCCGGCCGGTCATCCCAGGAAAAGCCGCGGCGCCAGGGGAGGCCGCCCCGCGCGACGGACGCACCGAGCTGTACGATCTTGCCGCCGACCCCGGCGAAAGACGCAATCTGGCCGCCGACCACCCGGACCGGGTTGCCCGCGCGGAAGCCCTTTTCCGGAGCGAACGCCGCGAGTCGGACGACTGGCCGGCTCCCCGGCGTTGATGCCGCCGGCTTCTTCTGAAATTGCGCTCGCGCGGCGGTCTCCGAACCGCATAGTCTGACGTAGCCAGTCTGTTCCTCCACGGATCCACCCGCCATCATGTCATCCTCGGTTTCCGCCCGGCTCCATGCCGATCTGCTTGAGAGCCAGTACGCCCTCTGGAAACAGAATCCCGCGGCCGTCGACCCCTCCTGGGGCGCGTTCTTCGAGGGCTTTGAGCTGGGACTGGCCCAGCCGCCGCGGCGCGACGACGGGGCCGGATCGCCCGCCCCCCGCGCCGCCACGCTCTCGAGCGAGGACCTGAGTTTCCGGGCCCGGGTCGCCAACCTCGTGTTCACCTACCGCGCGATCGGCCACACCGCGGTCTGGCTCGATCCGCTGAACCCGGCCCCGCCCCTGCCGGCCGTGCTGAGTCCGGAAGCCATGGGTTTTACCGCGCAGGACATGGCCACCGAGGTCGCCACCCAGTTTTTCCGCAACGGCCAGCCGATGCGCCTCGCCGACATGGTCGTGCAGCTTCAGGCGATCTATGCCGACCGCATCGGATTCGAGTTCGCCCACATCCAGAATGCCGAGGTGCGCGACTGGCTGCTCGAACGCATTGAGTCGCGGCCGGTCGACGCCGGCGCGGACCCGGCTGAAAAGGAAAACGTCCTGCGGTGGCTGGTCGAAGCCGAGTCGTTTGAAAAATTCCTGCATGCCAAGTATGTCGGGCAGAAGCGGTTCAGCATTGAGGGCGGAGAGTCGCTGATGGTGGCGTTGCAGGCGGTGCTGGAGACCGGCGGTTCCCAGGGAGTCCGGCAGATCGTGATGGGCATGGCTCACCGCGGGCGGCTGAGCGTGCTCGCCGGATTCCTGAAAAAGCCGCTGAAGGTGCTGCTGCACGAGTTTTCCGAAAACTACGTTCCGGTGCTGGTGGCCGGCGACGGCGACGTCAAATACCACCTTGGCTATGAAATCACCCGCCGCACCGCCACCGGCCACGACGTGGTCGTGAATCTGGCCGCCAATCCCAGCCACCTTGAGGCCGTCAATGCGGTCGTCGAGGGCAAAGCCCGGGCGCTCCAGCGCGCGATGGGCGACATGAACGAGCGCCGGCAGGTGCTGCCGCTGCTGGTGCATGGCGACGCCGCCTTCGCCGGACAGGGCACGGTGGCCGAAGTGCTCAACCTTTCCCAGCTCCAAGGGTACCGCACTGGCGGCACCGTCCACATCATCGTCAACAACCAGATCGGGTTCACCACCATGCCGGCCGACGCCCGCAGCTCGGCTTACGCCACCGATGTGGCCAAGATGATCGAAGCTCCGGTTTTCCACGTGAACGGCGACCACCCGCTCGAAGTCCTTTTCGTCTCGCGGCTGGCCCTCGAATTCCGGCAGCGGTTCCACCGCGACGTGGTCATTGATATTTACTGCTACCGGAAGTACGGCCACAACGAGGGTGACGAACCGGCCTTCACCCAGCCGCATCTGGTCGCCAAGATCAAAACCCATCCGTCGGTTGCCACCCTCTTCCGCCAGCGGCTGCTCGAGCGCGGCGAATCCACCGTCGAGAGGGTCGATGCCCTCTACCACGAGGTGCAGGAAACCCTCAATCGGGAGTACCTCGACCTGCGCGAACTGGAGGCCAAGGGCGAGGGCGGCGGCAGCTTCGCCGACGCCACCGTCGAGCTGCAGCCGGAGTATTCCCACGACCCGGTCGTGACCGGCATCACGCCGGAAAAACTCCGCGAACTGGGCCTCCGCATCACCGAGGTGCCCGAAGGATTCCGCGTTCACCCGCGCGTGCGCACCACCGTGCTTGAGCGGCGCCGGAGGGCCGCAGAGGACGGCGGACCGTTCGACTGGGCCCACGCGGAACACCTCGCCTTCGCCTCATTGCTGACCGAAGGCACGGCCGTCCGCCTCAGCGGCCAGGACAGCCGCCGCGGCACATTCTCGCAGCGCCACAGCTACCTCTACGATTTCGAGACCCGGGAGCGGCACTGCCCGCTCCAGCATCTCGCTCCGGATCAGGCCCGCTACTGCGCCTACAACTCGCTCCTGTCCGAGGCGGCGGTGCTCGGGTTTGATTACGGGTACTCGTTGCTGGCGAAGAACATGCTGATCCTCTGGGAAGCCCAGTTCGGTGATTTTGCCAATGGGGCGCAGGTCATTATCGACCAGTTCCTGGCCGCGGCCGAAAGCAAATGGGGCCAGCCGAGCGGCCTGGTCATGCTCCTGCCTCACGGATACGAGGGGCAGGGACCGGAGCATTCGAGCGCGCGCCTCGAGCGGTTCCTCCAGCTCTGCGCCGGCGGCAACATGCAGGTCGCCAACCTGACCACCCCGGCCCAGTATTTCCACCTCCTCCGGCGGCAGATGAAACGGCCGTTCCGCAAGCCGCTGGTCATCATGACCCCCAAAAGCCTGCTGCGCGACCCGCGCGCAGTCTCGACGGCCCCGGAACTGACCGGCGAGACCCGCTTCCATGAGGTGCTCGACGACGACCGGTTGATCGCCGCCCCAAGCCGCATCACCCGCCTCATCTTCTGCTCAGGCAAGGTCTACTACGACCTGCTCGAGTACCGCGAGCGGCATCAGGTGAAAAATGTCGCCCTGATCCGCCTCGAGCAGATCTATCCGTTTCACGCCGACCGCATCGCCGAAATCGTCGCCCGTTATCCGCGGGCCCACAAAAAGTGGGTCTGGTGCCAGGAGGAACCCCTGAACATGGGAGCCTGGGGATTTGTCTACCCGCGACTCGAAACCCTCAGCGGACGCGCCAACGTCCGCTACGCCGGTCGCGACCGCAGCGCGAGCACCGCGGCCGGATCCAAGGCCGTCCATACCCGCGAACAGCAGCGGCTGGTCGAGGCCGCTTTCGAGGTCTAGGGCTTTCCGGCGGCTGAATTTGCTTTTGGGGTCCGGCATTGGGGATGGGGTGTGGGTCATGGGCCGATGCGGCCGTCACCATTTGTCGTGGACAGGCGACGGTCGCATCACTCGGGCAAAGGCGACACGGGGAAGCAGGGTTTCGGGCGGCGGGTGGCGGGCGATGGGCGATGGGCGGGGTCGCTCCACCCGCTTTCTCCGGGTGTGGGCGGGTGTGGGCGGGCGCCCAAAGGATTTGCGGCTGCTGCCGATCGCGTGTCGAATGTTCCCATGCTTGTCGAGATCAAGACTCTGCTGATCGTCCAGGACCGCGATTCCCGGTTGCGCCGGCTGCGTGAGGACCTGCGGCGGCTGCCTGAGGAGGCGGCCCGTGCCAAGGCGGGAGTGGCGGCGGATGAAGCGGCGCTTCAGGCGGCCAAGGCGGCGGCCACGGAAAATGAGATGGCCATTCACCGGCACCAGCTCGACATTGACACGCGGCGGACGACGATTGGGCGGCTCAAGACGCAGCAGTTTGAGACGCGCAAGAACGACGAGTTCACGGCGCTGGGTCATGAGATTGATCGCTATGCGGCGGAGATTGCGCGGCTTGAGGACGAGGAACTCGCCTTGATGGAGAAGGGCGAGGAGCTGAAGGCGAAGGCGGCCGCGGCGGCGGCGGCGGTGGCGGCCACAAGGACGCGGGCCCAGGAGGATCTCAACCGCATGAAGGAACGCCATGTCACTCTGACCGCCCAGGTGGCCGAGGCGGAAGCGGAGCGGGCCGCGCTGGTGGCGGCGGTTGATCCGGCGGTGCTGGCGCGCTACGAACGGATTTTTGAAAAGAAGGCACCGGCCGTGGTGGTACTGGAGCACGGCATCTGCGGCGGCTGTCACATGAAAGTGACGCCGACCACGCTGACCCAGGTCAAGGCGGAAAAGGGCCTGGCCTACTGTGAAAACTGCGGGCGCCTCCTTTACGCCGGCTTGGAATGAAGCCGGGCGGCATGGTGTCCGAGGTTCCGCTGGGCCGCACGCGGTTCACTTCGGTGCTGATGGTGCGGCCGGACGACATCGACATGAACCGTCATGTGCATGCGAGCCGCTACCAGGATTATCTGCTGGCGGCGCGGTACGAGCAGATGGCGCGGGACTATGGGATGAGCCTGGAGGATTTCACCGCTCAGGGGTTTGGCTGGTTCGTGCAGACGCTGCATCTGGAGTACAAGCGTCCGCTGAAGCTCGGCGACAGCTTTCGTGTCACGACCTGGGTGGATGAGCTGTTTGCGGACGGCGTCACGGTCCGTTTCGAGATGCGACGCGGCGATCCCGGCAAGCTCTGTTGTGACGGATGGGCCCGCTACACGCTGGTGGAGGTGGCGACCGGACGCGCCACCCGCATCCCACCATGGATCGTGGAGAAGTACGCGGTGTGAGGCGGCGCAGGACTTCTCAAGCCGCCCCAAGGCCCCAAGGCCCCTCAGGGCACCACCTCGACCGGGGTGCCGATCGGAGCGGCGTCGAAGAAATGTTTGGCCATCCACTCGGGCATGCGCACGCAGCCGTGGCTGGCCGGGTACCCGGGCAGGTAGCCGGCGTGCATGCCGATGGCCGGGTAAAACTGGTTGTACCAGGTCATCTTGGAATTGTCGAAGCGTCCACCGGGCGGCACCTTGTCCTTGCGGATATCGGCATTTTTGTTGATCGGGTTGCCTTGGGCGTCATAAATCCAGCCGTAAACACTGGACTTGTGATCGGCGTTTTTGAAGAAGATCTTGAACCTGCCGATGGGGGTCGGATGGCCTTCAGCGCCGGTTGAAATGAGGGACTGGCCGACGAGGTGGTCGCCGCGCAGGAAGTAGGCTTTCTGCTCGCTGATGTCGAGCTTGATGCGGGGCGGGCCACCGGTCCCGTCGTCGTCCCAGAAGGAAAAATTGTCCTCCATGGCCATCTGGGCCGGTTTTTCCTCGCGCGGCGTCTCATAGGGACGGGAGATGCCATCGAGGTAATCGGTCTGGCCGGTGCGGCGCACGGACGAGCCCGACGTGCTGCTGCAGCTGACCGCGGTGCCGAGCAGGGCGATGGCGGACAGGGTGGTGAGCAACGGGCGCAACGATGAGATGGGCAGTGGAATCAGCATGGCAGAGAACCGGATGAACAGCTTGGGAGCGGTGATGATGCGTGGCCGGGTTGTCACCCGCAACCGAATTTTCCCTTTGCGCCGCTACGGTTAAACCCGAGGGTACAGATTCCCGATTCCTGCCATGCCGACTTACGAATACGTGTGTTCGAAATGTGAAAAGACCTTTGAGGTTTTCCAGTCCATGAAGGACAAGCCGCTGACCCGGTGTCAGGACCCGGCGTGCAAAGGCAAGGTCAAACGCCTGCTGGGGACCGGGGCTGGTCTGATTTTCAAAGGTTCGGGATTTTATATCACCGACTACCGCAGCGAAGGGTACAAGTCCGCTGCCAAGTCGGATACCGCCGCACCCGCTTCATCCTCCGGGTCGTCCGGAGACTCCGGCAGCAGTGCCAAGGCGGAGACAAAACCGGCTGCCAAAACCGAAAGCGCCTCCAAACCGGCGCCCAAGGCCAAAAAGGGCGGCGGGTGAGTCCACCGGCGGTCGTTCCCGGCGGTCTCAGTTCACCACGTGGACCGGCCGGCCTTCAAGAAAAGCGCGGAGGTTGGCGGCGACGGCGTCGATGAGCCGGCGACGCGCTTCCAGCGTGGCCCACCCGAGATGCGGCGTGATCAGGCAGTTGCGGGCGTGCAGGAGCGGATTGTCGGGCGGGGGCGGCTCGGTGCTGAGCACGTCCAGGCCGGCGCCGGCAAGACGGCCGTCATTGAGAGCGCGGGCGAGGGCGTGCTCGTCCACCAGCGGCCCGCGTCCGGTATTGATGAGAAAGGCGGATGGTTTCATGAGGGAGAGGGTGCGGTCGTTGACGAGGCGGGCGGTCTCATCGGTGAGCGGGCAGTGGAGCGTGACGATGTCGCTCCCGGCAAAAACCTCATCGGTGGCCACCGAGCTGACTCCGGGCGGGGCGGGGGCGTGCCAGCGTCGCCGGCTGGCCGTGACCTGCATGTCGAAGGCAAGAGCGATCCGGGCCACGGCGTGGCCGATGTCGCCGAAACCGATGATTCCCAGGGTGCGTCCGCTCAATTCGACGAGCGGGCGGTCCTGATAGCTGAAATCCGGGCACGCGGACCAGCGGCCGTCGCGCACGGTCCGGGCGTGGTGGCCGGTGTGGTGGGTGAGTTCGAGGATGAGGGCGAAGACGAGCTGGGCCACGGCCGGGGTGCCGTACCCCGGGACGTTGGTGACGGGGATGCCGCGTTCGCGGGCGGCGGCGCGGTCGACGACGTCGGTGCCGGTGGCGCAGACGCCGATGTAGCGGAGGTTCGGCAGCTGGTTGATGGTTTCGCGGGAGAGCGGCGCCTTGTTGGTGATGACCGCGTCGGCCTCGGCGCAGCGCGCCACGATGTCAGCCACGGGCGTGCGCGGATGCACCACGCAGTGGCCGATGGCTTCCAGCGGCGCCCAGCTGAGGTCTCCGGGATTGGCGGTGTGCGCGTCGAGGATGACGATTTTCATCAGGAGCAACCGGGCCGGGCGGCGGCTCAGGCGAGTTTCCAGTTACCGCGGTAGTGGCCTTTGAGCCATTCCGGGTTGCCGGTGCCGCCGGCGAAGGTGTTGGATTCCGGATTCCATTTCAGGCTGGCCTGGTGGGTGTAGCTGAGGTCCATGAGGCAGCAGATGATGGATGTGCGTCCGCCGATCACCTCGTGGGTGCAGGGTTTGCGGCGGGAGGCGACGCAGGAGAGAAAGTCCTGCAGGTGGTCACCCTTGGGGGTGGCATAGAGCTTCACCTTGGCGTCGGCGAGGAATTGTTTTTCGGCACGGGCGACGGCGCCCTCGGTCGAGACTGTTTCACCGGGTTTGATGAACGGCCCGTCCTTGAGAATGAGTTCGAACCGTCCGCGGTTGACCTTCACCTCGCCGGCGTCGCCGTAAAAGTGCACGCCGAAGCCGCCGTTGAGGTGTTTGACGGTGATTCCGTTGGCGTATTTGAGCACGCAGCCTTCGGTGGCACCGGCGGGGGCGGCGATGATTTCGACCGGGCCGCTTTCATCCATGCCGAGCCCCCACTGGGCGATGTCGAGGTGGTGGGCGCCCCAGTCGCCGACGTAACCGGCGGCGTACTCGCTGTAGAGGCGCCACAGCGGGTAGTGGTCGTGCAGTCCGCGCGGCGCGAGGGTGGAGTTGTACGGCCGCATCGGCGCCGGCCCGAGCCAGCCGTCCCAGTCAAGGCCGGGCTCCATCGCCTCCTCGGGCAGGTCGCACGGTTTGCTGGGCTCGCCGAACTGGCATTCGACATGGGAAATGGTGCCGATGACGCCGTTGCGGACGAGTTCGCAGGCGACGCGGAACTCCTTGCTGGACCGCTGCATCGAGCCGGTCTGGAGGACGCGGTCGTGGGTGCGGACGCCGTTGATGACGGCCACCGCTTCCTCGACAGTGTGGGTCAGCGGCTTTTCGCAGTAGACGTCCTTGCCGGCGGCGAGGGCGGCGGTGGTGGCGAGGGCATGCCAGTGGTCGGGAGTCGCGATGCAGATGGCGTCAATGTCCTTGCGGGCGACCAGCTCCTGCCAGTCGGCAT
>JALRGF010000437.1 GCA_023253495.1 Verrucomicrobiales bacterium | reverse complement strand
CAGACGAACAAGGCCTCGAGCACCGCCTGCGGGTCATCGGCGTGCCGGGCGACCCAGGCGTCGACCTCGCTGAGGGCGGGGCGGCCGTGGCGGCGCAGTTCGATGCGGGCGTGGTGGCGCACGATGTCCTGGGGGTGGGAGAGAAGCTGGCAGAGGGCGGCGGGGGAGGCGCCGGCGATTTCCGGCCAGTCGCTGACGACCGGGCGGCCGGTGTGCACGATGCGCCAGATGCGTCCCTTGGTGTGGTTCCAGCGCGGGTCGCGCATCGGGTGCTGGGCGTGGCCGATGATGGCGCTGGCGAAGTCAGAGACGTAGAGGGCACCGTCGAAGCCGAAATTGACATCGACCGGCCGGAAGGCGGGGTTGGGGGAGGAGACGAGGTCGAGGCGGTCGTGGCCGCGGACCATGCCTTGGGTGAAGTCGTAGCGGGTGAGCGAGACGGCGTAGGGTCCGATGCAGGCGGCGGACGCCATGCCCTGCTGGTAGGCTTCCGGAAAATTCGGGCTCGAGACACTGGCGGCGGCGCTGCCCTTGCCGTAGCCGACCGTCTGGCCGTAGGCGAACGGGTGATAAATGCCGAGCGGCGTCCACGTCAGCGGCAGGCCGTCGAGGACCAGACCATCGCCGTACATCTGAAAGACATTGCCGGTGCGGTCGAAGGTGACGCGCCACGGGTTCGGGGTGATGCTCTGCCATTCGGTTTCGATGCGGCCGGTGCGCAGGTTGTGGCGGTAAGTTGACGAATCGAATCCCCGGTGAACGCCGAAGGGGGTTTCGAACTGCGACCGGTGAAACACGCCATCGGAGAACCAGACGCCGCCGACCGGGTCGGTGGCGATCATGCCGCCGTGGTGGGAATCGGTCGGATCCACGCCGCGGAGGACCTCGATGCGGGAATCGGCGCGGCCGTCACCGTCGGCATCCGGGAGGAGCCAGTGGCGCGATTGTTCACTGACCAGCGGTCCGTGTTCGGTGAAGGCGATGCCGTCGAGGGCGTCAAAGCCTTCGGCGTACGTGCGGCAGGAGTCGGCGCGCCCGTCGCGGTCGGTGTCCTCGAGGATCAGCAATGTGTCCTCGCGCGGCTGGCCCGGCAGGGTGTGGGGGAAACTCGGCATGGCCACGACCCAGAGCCTCCCGCGGGCGTCGAAGGCGATCTGGACCGGGGCGCGCAGTTCGGGAAATTGTTCCTCGGAGGCAAAAAGATTGACGGCAAAGCCATCGGCCACGGCGAACTCCGCCTGCATGGCGGCCGGGGATTTGACGGTGCCGACCCGACCGGTGGGACCGCCTTCCGCAGGCGGCGGCGGGGGGGTGAGGGCGATGAACGGGGCGTCGGCGAAAGTGGCGGACGGGGCGCGGACGAGTTTGCGGACGAGGGCGTCGGCTTTTTCGATCCGTTCAAAGTACAGCGGCATTTCGGCGGCACGCTCCTCGGCGCGTTTGCGCTGGCCGTAATAAAGAATGCCATTTTTCGGGCGGACGGCATCGGCGACGTAGGACGCGAGCTGGGAGGAGGCGGCGCCGACCTCGCGGAGGCGGGCGGGGTCGATGCGGGTGGCGGCTTCGCCGGCGAGGGCGGCGGCGACCACCGGGGCGAGCGCGCGGTGACCGGCGTCGTTGAGGTGGATGCCGCGGGTGGTGAGCGGATCGGCGTGCGCTTCGTAAGCCGCCAGACTGGCGGCCAGCAGGTCGACGAAGACAGCGCCGCGCGCCCGGGCGGCGGCGGCGACGGCCTCGCTGTAGCGCCGGACCGACGCGGTGCGTTCGGCGTTGTCCTCGATGGCGATGGGCGAGAGCAGGACGAAGGATGCGCCCGGATGCTGGCGCTGGAGCTGGTCGAGGTGGTTGTCCAGGGCGGTCCGAAATGCCGGCAGCCCGGCCTCGCCGGCAAATGATTCCGGCAGCCCGTATCCGAGCACGATGATGCGGGCCGGCCAGGCGTCGAGCAGTTCGCGCAGGTGGCCGGCATAGCCTTCGGCGCGCTGACGGTTGCCGACCTCGTCGCCGGTCCACGCGAGGCTGCGGAAGTGCAGGTCCTTTTCCGGCTCGGCGAGGTGGACGCGCGCCTGCAGCTCACCGTGTTCGAGCAGCCGTTCGACCATCGAATTGCCGTAGAAAAGCAGGGTGTCGCCGGAGCGGAGGTCGAGACCGGCGCGGGCGGTGCCGGCCGCGGTGGCGGCCGCGGCGCACAGGGCGAGGACAGCGGCCCATCGGCGGCGCTTCGGGCATTCAGGTGAAATCAGCATGGCGGAAACGGGGATTCTTGAGCCGGACGGCGGTACCGGCCAGAGATTTCGCCGGCGGGAGATTTCGGAGTGGAGGCGGCTTTGGCCGTGGGTGCCGGGCGTCCGGATACCGGGGCAGGCCAAAAAAAATGCGCCAGGCGACCCTGGCGCATTTTGCGGGCCGGTCGGGGGACCGGCGGGTGAGGCGGACTCGGCTTATTCCTGAGCGGGCGCCGGGTTGGTGGCGGCGGCGGCGGCGGCGGCGCGTTTCTCCATTTCGCGGAGGTACGCCTTGCGGCTCATTTTCACGCGGCCCTTTTCATCCACGCCGACGCAGATGGCGGACACGATGTCGCCGACGCGCACGACGTCCTCGACATTGGCGACGCGGAAGTCGGCCAGTTCCGAGACGTGGATGAGCCCGTCGCGACCCGGCAGGACTTCCATGAAGGCGCCGAAGTTGGTGGTGCTGACCACGCGGCCTTCGTAGATCGTGCCGATCTCGATTTCCGCGAACATGTTGCGGATTTTCCTGAGGGCGGCGTCGAGGCCCGGCTGGCTGGTCGAGTAGATGTGCACGGTGCCGTCGTCGTTGATGCTGACGTCGGTTCCGGTTTCGGCCTGGAGCGCCTTGATGTTTTTGCCGCCGGGGCCGATGAGTTCGCCGATGCGGTCCGGGGGGATGCTGGTGACGGCGATTTTCGGGGCGTACGGGCTGAGTTGTTTGGCCGGGGCGACGATGGCGGCATTCATCGCCTCGAGCACCTGGAGGCGCCCGTCGCGGGTTTTGCGGATGGCTTCTTCAAGCAGGCTGAGCGGGATGCCGGGCAGCTTGAGGTCGAGCTGGTAGCCGGTGACGCCTTCGGTGGTGCCGCAGAGTTTGAAGTCCATGTCTCCGAAGTGGTCTTCGCT
>JALRGF010000432.1 GCA_023253495.1 Verrucomicrobiales bacterium | reverse complement strand
CGGGGTGGCTGGGCCGACGGGGTGGCTGGGCCGACGGGGCCGCAGCGGACTGCGGCGGTCCCGGGGTGGTCCCGGGGTGGTCCCGGGGTGGTCCCGGGGTGGCGGTCCTCAGCTGGCGGCGAGATCGAGGAAGACGATGATCGACGGGTTGCCGACCGGGGTGTACTGACCGGTGAATTCAAGGCGTCCGGTGGCGGCGTTGACGCGGAAGGTGGTCAGGTTGTCGGCCCGCTGGTTGCACGAATAAAGAAACTGTCCCGAGGGATCCGTGTTGAAGCTGCGGGGGTAGTTGCCGCGGGTCGGTTCGTCGGCGACGAATGACAGACGGCCGTCCGCGCCCACGGCGAACTGGGCAATGCTGTCGTGCAGGCGGTTGCCGGCGTAGACGAACCGCCCGTCGGCCGACACCATGACGCCGGAGCAGAAATTGCTGCCGGCATACCCAGAGGGCAGGCTGGAAAGCGTCTGGCGGTGGGTCAGGCGGCCGGTTGCCGGGTCGTAGTCGAACAGCGCCAGTGTGGACCCTTCTTCCTGGATCGAATACAGCCACCGGCCGTTCGGGTGGAAATGGAAATGCCGCGGTCCGTCGCCCGGTGGCAGCGTGACAAATGGCGGGTCGTTGGGCGTGAGCACGCCGCGGTCGGCATCGCATTTCCACGAGTAGATCCGGTCGAGGCCGAGGTCGACGTGCAGGACAAAGCGTCCGCCGGGGTCGGCGTGGATCATGTGGGCGTGGGTGCGGTCGTGGCCGCTGAAGGCGAAGCTGCCGGGCGGCGCGCTCGGCGCCCGGGTCGGCCCGATCGGGCCGGAGTCGACCTGGACGTCGACGGGTTCGCCGAGGCGGCCGTCGTCAAGGACCGGCAGCACGGCCACCGATCCTCCGAAATAATTGGCGACGAAAAGGAAGCGGCCGGTCGGGTGCAGGCTGACGTAGGTCGGGCCGGCGCCGCCGGAGCGCACGGAATTGAGCGGGGTGAGCTGGCCGGTCGTGCGGTCGACGGCAAACGCGCTGACGGTGCCTTCTTTGGTCTCTCCGATGCGGTCGGTCTCGTTGGCGGAATACAGGCGGGTGCCGGCGGCGTTGAAGACGAGGCAGCTCGGGCTGGTCCCCATTTCGTGCACGCCGGCCGGGGTGAGGGCGCCGGTGGTGCGGTCGACTTGAAACAGGTGGATGCCGCGCCCGTTGCCCGGGGGCAGGTCGACCTGCGTCGGCAGGGTGTCGCGCAGCGGGGAGGAAAACGTGCCGACATAAGCCATGAGCGGGGCTTTCGGGTCGGCGGCGCGGGCGCGGCCGGCCGTGCTCATCAGGGCGGGGGTGCCAGCGGTAAGAGCGGAAGCGGTGTGCAGAAACGAACGCCGGGAAAAAGAGCGTGGGGGCATGGTGCGAGGATGATTGGCCGCGCGTCTGACGGCAAGGAGGTTTCTCCAGGGCGGCGGGTTTCCGCGCGTCCGGAGAAGGCGCCGCGCGGGCGTGGATTGGCGCGGGCGGACAGCCTGCGGTACACTTCCCGTTTGATGAAATCATCGATTTTTTCACGTCGCCGGTTTGTCGGCAGCCTGTTGGCGGCGGCCCCGGTGGCCGGGGTCTCTGCGACCGGCCTGGTGGGTGCGTCACGGATGCCGCTGCGGGTGACGCGGGTGGCCTCGTTCCTCCCGCACCTGCCACCTGCCTTGCACGGGTTCCGGATCGTGCAGCTGAGCGACCTGCATCTGGAGCCGTTCACCAAGCCGCGGCATATCGAACAGGCGGTCCGCGAGTGTCGCGCACTGCGGCCGGACGCGGTCGTGCTCACCGGCGACTTTGTGACCCACTCGGCGCGCCCGGCCGGACTGCTGGCGGAATTGCTCTCGCCGCTGGAGGCTCCTCATGGAGTTTTCGCCTGCCTCGGAAACCACGATTTCTGGTGCGATGCCGCCGCGGTCGAACGCACGCTCTCCGACCGCGGTATCCAGGTGCTTCGCAACGAAACCCGGGTGCTGGCCACCGGTCGCGGCGAGCTGCCGATGGCCGGTTTCGACTCACGCTATGTCGCGCGCCCGAACCTGCACTCGGCCCTCGACGGATGGCAGCCGGGCCGCCCGCTGGTCGTGCTGCAACACGAGCCGGACGTGGCCGATGACCTCGCCGACGCCGGGGTGGCCGCCCTGCAGCTTTCCGGTCACACCCACGGCGGTCAGTTGCGGCCATTCGGGCGTCCGCCGCACGCCCTCCGCCGCGCCCGCTGGGGGAAAAAATACCTCGCAGGGCGCTATGACGTCGGCCCGGTCCAACTCTACGTCAACCGCGGCATCGGGTGCGTCGGCGTGCCGCTGCGCGTCTTCTGCCCGCCGGAGGTCACCGAAATCACGCTGCTCAGCCCGGAGGTCGCCGGCGCCGCTCCGGCCTGGAGCCGGGTCGTGGCTTGAAGCGCCCGAGGTGGTCGCTACGGAAGATGCCCGCCGGCGGCACGCGAAGGGCGTGCCGCGATGTGGCGGGCTTTCAGCCCTTTGGTCTTTGTGCGGGCGTTTTCCTGGGGCGTTGCCTCAGGCTGGGATGGGGT
>JALRGF010000374.1 GCA_023253495.1 Verrucomicrobiales bacterium | reverse complement strand
ACTGACGCGACACGAGGTGCGCGTCGCCGCCGTCGAAGCCGAATCCCTCGGCTTGCCCCTCGCCCGTTCGGTCATCAGCGTCACCAGCACCCTGACCGCCTCTCGATCCGGCCAGTCTGACTCCAAAGGTAATCGCCTGTTCGTCTCCAGTCTCGATCCGAGCACTCATCCCAAGCGCCTGGCCGCCATCGTCCGCAGCCACTGGGCCGTCGAAAATAAAAACCATTGGAAACGCGACGCTCTCTGGAAAGAGGACTCGCCTCGTTTTCGTCGTCCGGCCTCCGCCATGGTCCTCGCTTTGCTCAGAGGCGCCCTCCTCCCACTCATCCAAGAACCCGGACCAGTCCTCTTCGCACGATGTCGTCGCAGGCCAGCCTCCGCTTTGCGCCTCATCCGCTCCCCTCTGCCTCCCCTCAACTGAAATGCCCTGGGGCGGTGAGCCGCGCCGGCGTTTTTTGAGTGCGTCCGCCACGCTGGGCTTGTATAAGCGCGGCTCGGCCCGACTTCCCGGGTCGCCCCCCATCACCTCCAACCGCCCACCTCCAAAGCATGAAACTACTCCCCGTCGCCGTTCTCTCCCTTCTCTGTACCGGTTGCGCTTCGATTGTGTCGAAGTCGGTTTATCCGGTCACGGTGACCAGCAATCCGAACGCCTGCCGTGTGACCGTGCGGCAGAACGGCGCCGTCATCCATGAAGGAACCACGCCGTTCCAAATCACCCTGAAAACCAAGGGAGCCTTCTTTCAGCCCGCCACCTATGACGTGGAATTCAAGAAGAAGGGAATGGAGACGCAGACGATGACGCTCACCGGCCGTCTCAACGGATGGTACATCGGGAACATCGTCTTCGGCGGCCTGATCGGGATGCTGATCATCGACCCCGCTACCGGTGCCATGTGGAGGCTGCCGGACAACCTGCACGCGTGGCTGAATCCCATGATCACCATGGAAGGTGCCAACGGAAACACCATGCACGTGGTCGACAAAGCGACGCTTCCTCCGGAACTGGAACCGCAGCTGATTTCCCTCTACTGAGCCGGAGCCCCCCGCCGCGCCGCCCGCCGGCGGCCGGGAACGGGCACCCGGCACCCCGACCCCGCGCGAAGTATCACTCTAGGCTAAAACTTCGACAAGGCGACCCGGGGGAGCCGCCGGCGGTCGGGGGAGCCGCCCACCCGCTATCCGCCCGCCGGGGGCCGCACGGAAGACGGTATTGGCCGGGGGGCAATGTCCGCCTGAGACGGGGAACGCCACCGCCCGGAAGCGGTCGAAGAGCACCGCGGGAAATGCCGTGAAACGCGACGGCATACGGGGAACCGTTGGTCTAGAAAGTGGTCTAATTTGCCCCTTTCCGGGCGACCGGCTTCCACAACTCCCTGATTCTTAAAGGTGGAGCGGGTAGAGGGAATCGAACCCTCGCCATAAGCTTGGGAAGCTCATGCACTACCATTATGCGATACCCGCGAATGGTATACACATAACCGGCTTTGGGCGGGAAGGAAGTGAAAAGTGAGGGCTGGTTCGGGGCGGGGGATTTTTCAGCGGTGGGCGTCGATGATGCCGGCGGCGATGGCATCGGCGAGGCGTTGGCGGTGGGTGGGGGAGTGGGCGATGCGGGCGCCTTCGCGCGGGTTGCTGAGGAAGCCGGCTTCGATGAGGATGGCCGGGCAGCGGGTGTGGCGGAGGACGTAGAACGGGCGGCGGCGGACGCCGCGGTTGTCGGTGCCGGCGGCGACGACGAGGCGTCGGTGGACGGAGGCGGCGAGGCGGTAGGCGCGGCGGCCGTAGTAGAATGTTTCGATGCCGTCGGCGCCGCGACGGGCGGCGGCATTGAAGTGGATGCTGATGAAGACGGCCTGGCGCTGGCGGTTGGCGATGGCGCAGCGGCCGGACAGGCTGACAAAGGCATCGCGGTTCCGGGTCATGATGACGCGGAAGCCGGCGCGGTGCAGGCGGGAGGCGACGCGGCGGGCGACGTCGAGGGCGTAGATTTTTTCCGGGTGGCGGCCGGCGCGTACGGCACCGCGGTCGTGGCCGCCGTGGCCGGGGTCGATGACGACGGTGGGCCGGGCGGACGCGGCGGTGGCCATGAGCCAGGTCAGGAGCAGGGCGAGAATCAGACCGAGGCGGTTCATGGCGGAAAGAGAGGTATTCTTCTCCGCGACGGCGGCCGGCTTGCCAAGCGGGCATTTGGGGAGTGGCGGGCTTCGCTTCCGTCGGGTGCCGGTCAGCGGAGGCGGGGCAGGTAGCGCGGGACGCGGGACATATAGGCCGGGTAATCGGGAAAGGTTTGGGCCAGCTGAAGCTCCTCGTGGCGGGCTTTGGCGTGGAGGAGCAGGGCGAGGGCGGCGGCGAAGGCCACGGCGGGCAGGCTCGACCACGCCAGCGCCCAGGCGAACCCGAGAGCCATCAGGCTGGAGTAGAGCGGGTGGCGGAGGCGGGCGTAGATGCCGGAGGTGACGAGCGATCCACCGGGTTTGGGTGACGGCATCGGGGTCAGGTTGCGGCCGAGGTCGCGGACGCCGGTCACGCCGGTCCAGGCGGCCCAGGCGAAGAGCAGGGCGGCGGGGAGCAGGCTGACGGTGACCGGCCAGTGGCCGCGGTACCATGGGGCGATGGCGGCGACGACGCCGATCAGGATCATCTGGGCGACCACCCAGCGGGTGCCGCGGTCGGATCGGGTGATCATGACAGCGATGGGATGTTTTTCACGAGCATGAAGACGGCGACGAGACCCATGGCGACAGCAAAGACCTTCTGGAGCTGGCGGGCGGGCAGGCGGTTGCGGAGCGCGCTGCCGCCGGCCATGCCGACCAGACCGCCGGCGACAAAAACGGCGGCCACCCGCCAGGGCCATGAGGTGCCGTGGAGGATCGACGCGGCCACACCGGACAGCGAGATCAGGAAAATGACCAGCAGCGACGTGGCGATGGCGCGGTGCAGGCTGCAGCCGGTCACATAGAGAAGCGCCGGCACAATGATGAAGCCGCCGCCGACTCCGAAAAGGCCGGAAAGCAGACCGGCGGCCGTGCCCGCCGCCGCCAGGCGCAGGTAGCACCCGGGACCCGGACGCCCCCCGGCAGGCACCACGCACGGACCGCGGGGTGCCTCGTCATCGGGACGGCGGCGCCACATCCGGATCCCGACGCCGAGCATCAGCAGGGCGAATCCGCTTAGGAGCAGCGCCGGCGGCACCTGCCGGCCGAGCCAGCCACCGACCGGCGCCCACACCATGCCGGCGGCGGCAAAGACCAGGCCGGCGGCCCAGTCGATTTCCGACCGGCCCAGCCGCAGCGCAGCCCCGAAGCCGGCGGTCAGCCCGACCATGGCCAGGCTCAGGGTGATGGCGGCGGTCGGAGCGAAACCGAGGGCGTACACCAGCAGGGGCACGGCAAAGATCGACCCGCCGCCGCCGGTGAGCCCGAGGGAGCCGCCGACCAGCAGGCCGGAAAGCAGGGCGACGAGGTCGGGGGCGGGCATGGGCGGCGCGGGTCAGGCGGGGTCAGGCGTCGCGGAGCGCTTCCGGGCAGCGGGGGAAGGCGTCGTTGAGGCAGACGACCTCATGACCGGCATGTTCCAGCAGCGAGCAGGCGCCGACCGCGCGCACGCCCGACTGGCAGTGGACGGCGATCGTCCCGTCGCGAGGCACCTCGTCGAGGCGCACCCGCAAGCGGGTATGAGCGATGTTGCGGGCGCCGCGGACGTGGCCGGCCTTGAATTCGGAGGCGCGGCGGACGTCGAGCACGTGCGGGGCGGGAGAACCGGCCAGCAGGGCCGGCAGCTCGGCAAATGTCGCGGTGCGCGAGGAGACGAGGGCGGCTCCGGCCCGCGGCAGATCGCCCGTCAGCGCCACGCCCCGCACCAGATCAAACCCCATGCGGAGCAGTTGCCGCACCAAGCCGTCAGCCTGCTCCGGGCGGTCGACCAGCAGGATCACGCCGTCGTCGGGCCGCAGCCAGGAGCCGGCGAAATCCGAGAATTTGGCGGGTGGCGTGTGCAGGCTGCCGCGCAGGTGCGACGCCAGCCAAGCCGTGCGGTCGGCGCGGGTGTCGAGCACGACGACGCCCGGATCGGCGGCCTGCGCCGCCACTTCTGCGATCGTCAGCACGGGCGGAACCGGCACGACCCCGAGCACCGGCGACCCGGTTTTATTGACCTTTTTCATGGTGGCGAAATACGCCGGCGGCTCCGGCTGGCCCTCGAGGATCGACGCCACAAAAGCATCCTCCGTCCCCGTCAAGGCGAGGCTCAGGGCGGTATTGAAACGCTTTTCGTATCCGAGCGTCGACCCCGGCACCGCGCCCAGCGCCTTGCCGCACGCGCTGCCCGCGCCGTGCGCCGGCAGGATCTGCAGCCAGTCGGGCCGCGCGGCAGGGCTCGTTGAAGCGGAAGCGGAAGCGCTCCACGCCCGTGCGAAGGTCCCAGAGCCGTGCCGAGGAGTCGCCCGCGCCCGTCAGCAGCGTGGAGCTGTCGTCTGCAGGCAGGCCAGGCCAGGCGGG
>JALRGF010000265.1 GCA_023253495.1 Verrucomicrobiales bacterium | reverse complement strand
CGGGGTGTGGTGCATGGTTCTGGTGGTGGTGGTGGTTGGGGACGAATCAGGTGGGTGGTGAGTACCGCGGCGGGTGCGGGAGGCGGGGTGGATGGCTCAGTTGCGGACGGCGCGGAAGTGGCGGGCCGGCTGGTTTTCGGTCGAGTAGAACCGGCTGATGCGGGACCCGTTGCCGGTGACATTCGCCTCGAGGACCGACCACTGCTGGAGGTCGACGGACCCTTCGATGCGGTAGCTGACCCCGGGAGCCGGGAAGAACTGGAACTCAATGGCGAGGCGGATGGCCGAGGTGTCGACCGGAGTGCTGGCCGCCTGGTTCGGGTTGAAACCGGCGGCGACCTCGACGCCATCGGTGAATCCGTCGGCGTCGCTGTCGACGGTGAACGGGTCACTGCCGGTGTTGGCGGGGCCGAGGTAGATACCGGTGCGGGTTTCCACGCCGTCGAGCAATTGGTCGCCATCGGTGTCCGGCTTGAGCGGGTGCGTACCGGTGTTGGTGGCGCTGACGTAGGTGCCGGTGTTGGTTTCGACGAAGTCGCTGAGGCCGTCCTCATCGGTGTCGGGACGGTTGGCGGCGGTGCCGCGCTGGTATTCCTGCAGGTTGGTCAGGCCGTCGCCATCGAGGTCGCCGGCCGCGTCATTGACCGAAGGATTCAGACCGTTGGAAACCTCGTAGGCGTCCGGTATGCCGTCGCCGTCGGTGTCGGTCGACGGCCCGAAGACCTGGATTTCGCGAAAGCTGGCGGTGCCGCAGCAGTCGCCGACCTGACCATCGATGATGAGGCGGTTGGTGGTGACCGGAGTTTTGAAACTGAGGTAAAAGGAATCCATGCCGTTGTTGGTGCCGCCGGGCGTACCGGAGAGCGTCCATGAGGCGATCAGGGTGCCTGCGCCGTCGCGGAGCGTGTAGGTGCCGTCGTCGCGGTTGCCGTAGCCGTTGTAGATGGCGATACCGCCGACGGCGGTGGTGCCGGCGTCGAAGGTGATTTCGACCATGGCGTCGCCGGAGGTGGGGATGGCGTAGGTGCCGTCGGAGGGCACGCCGGGGCCGATGTCCCCGTCGTTGAGATTGGCGGCGCCGTAGGTTCCGTCGCGACCGCCGCAGCATCCGTAGTCGTTGGTCCCGGTTTCGGTGTAGGTCAGCAGCGGTCCGACGCTGATACCTTCGACGACGTCCGGGTTGTCGGTGGTGTCACCGCCTTCCTCGACCTGGCTGACGGCGAGGGTGGCGTTGGTTTCGTCGATGAGTACGACCTCGGAGCGGAGCGGCAGGGTGGCGAGCAGGCCGAGGACGAGAGAGATGGAGGCACGCGGAATCGGGATCATGGCGACGGTCGGTTCAGGGGTGTGGTGCGACGGACATGGCGGGGGGATTTCCGCCGGGGACGACGAGCGACCGTAAAAAGCTAACAAACCAAGGCCGGCGTGGCATTACACACGGCAGCAAAGAACTTATACAATCACGCCCGCGGCGGATCGTCCGCGGCGGCAAGGGCGGCCAGCAGGTTGTCGACGGCCGTTTCCATGGCGCGGTCGATACTTTCGCGGGTGTAACCGCCAAGGTGCGGTGTGGCCAGCACCCGAGGGTGGTCGGCCAGTCGGCGGTCGGTCGGCGGTTCGGTATCGAAGACGTCGATGGCCAGACCGGCGAGGTGCCCGCGGTCGAGCGCGTCGAGCACGGCCTCAGGGTCGACGAGGTCGTGGCGGGCAGCGTTGATCAGGAGCGTGCCCGGTTTCAGGCGGGCGATCGCGCCGGCATCCAGGAGCGGGCGACCGTCGGCGGTCGGCGGGCAATGCAGGCTGAGGCAATCAGCAGCGGCGAGCACGTCGTCGAACCCGGCAAACCGGAATCCCGGGCCGGGCGCGAAGTCGCTTGGGGGCGCGGGGTCAAAGGCGAGCACGTTCATGCCGAAGGCGAGGGCGAGGCGGGCCACGATCCGGCCGACGCGGCCGCAGCCGATGATCCCGAGGGTGCGGCCATCGAGTTCGATACCGGCGGGCGGGCGCGACCATCTGCCGGCTTTGAGGGTGGCGTCGGCGGCGGCGAGGTGGCGTGCGAGGGCGAGCATCTGGGCGAGGGTGAGTTCGGCCACGCCGCGGGCGTTGGCTCCCTCGGCGCGGACCACGGTGATCCCAAGGCGGGCGGCGGCGGGCAGGTCGATGGCGTCGACGCCGGTGCCATTGCGACTGATGACGCGCAGTCCGCGGGCGGCCTCAAGCACGCGGCGGGTGACCGGTTCCACGCCGGCGAGGTATCCGGCGCACCCGGAGAGCAGGGTGATGAGTTCGTCTTCGTCCGGCTGGCGGCCGGCGGGGCCGAGGACGATGTGCCAGCCGGCGTGGCGGAGGCGCTCAAGCGACGGGTGGCCGTGGCGGGTGACCGAGCGCGGGGTGACGAGGATCTGGCGGGTCATGGTTATTCGACGACGATGCGGTCGCCGCGCCGGAAGACACGTCTGGGAAACCCTTCGCGTTCGATGTCACCGTAATTGTGGCCGGCATCGGCGGGGTAAACGCAGAACGAGACCAGCGGTTCATCGCCGGTATTGATGCTGCGGTGGCCCCAGTAGGGCGGCACATAGACCATGCGGCCGGGCGCGAAGGCCTCGTACCGGCACTGGCCGTCCGGTGTCTTCATCATCATGTAGCCGCGGCCGCGCAGGGCGAGGTAGATCTCCCCGGTATTCAGGCGAGTGTGGTAATGCCCCTTGGTCATGAAGCACTCGTCGCCGACGCAGCCGGGCCGCAGGTCGCTCAGGCAGTACATCAGGTGCCCGTCCTCATGCGGCACCGGCGTCTCGAACACCTCGTAATGCACGGGATCTCCGTCGGCCACCAGGGCCTCGAAGGCGGCGGCGTCGCGGTAGTGGCCGCGCATGGCGGACGCGCGGCGCACCAGATGGCTCTGCGGGTTTTTCATCAGGCCGGCGGCGAGGTCGAACTCGACAGCGAATGGCTCAATCAAGGTGGTGCCGGGGACGAGGGGAAAGCTCATGGCGGGGCGTGGCGGTCAGCGGGTGGTGGCGGCGAGGGTCGAGAGTTGCTCAAAGAGGGGGCCGCTTGACGGAATCGCGATGTCAAAAACATCGGCGATGACCTGGGTCCAGCCGTGCAGGAAATATGTCCAGCCATCTTCAATATGCAGGTGGCGGGCGGTCTGCCGGGCGCGCGCCTGGTCGAGGAACACGAGGTTGCCGCGGTAGTTGAATTCCCAGACCAGCCCGTGTTCAGGGAACTCCGCGGCCCCGGTCAACGGCGAGCCCGGCGCATCCTTGCCCAGCCCGGTGGCATTGACCACCAGCGAGCCCGGCGGCAACGTCGATACCAGCGCGTCGGCCTGCTCCGGACGCGGGACCAGATGACACGAGAGCGGGGTGGCCCCGGGCCACGCGGCATGCAGCGCGCGCAAGTGGTCGAGCCGCGGCTGGCTGCGGTTGGCGACGTGGATGCGGGACGGCCGGTCCGGGCCGTGATCGGCTTTCGACAGGTGCCACGCGAGGGCCACCGCCGAGCCCCCGGCCCCGAGAATGAAGACTTCCGCGCCGGTGCGGCGCCAGTGGTCCGGCGGCAGAAACGCGTTGAGCGAGAGACCGACCGTCCATGGGTCGACCGCCCGCCCGTGCAGCGCCTCGCCGCGCTTGTAAATGCTGCTGATTTCCCCCATGGACGCCGAAAGCGGATCAAGGTGGTCAAACTGGTCGCGGCAGGCCGAGCACAGGTCGATTTTGTGCGTGGTGACCAGCGCGCCGCGGGTCAGCGGGTCGCGTTTGATGGCATCGACCGCCTCGCGGTAGCGCTCCGGTGCGTCATGCAGCTTGAAGTCCAGCCCGCGGAGGGCGCATTCGCCGAGGCCGAGTGCCTGCGCCCAACGCGGGAAGATGCGGTTGATCGACGACTGACCGGTGGTGACCCCGATGAAGATCATGGTGGGGACGGTGGATGGGGCGAGGGGCATGGGGTGGCGGGCGTTCAGATTGCAGGTATTCAGGCTGCAGGCGTTGAATCCGCAGCGGCGGACCATTCGTGGAGGTGCTGGAGCAGGGATTCGTACTGGTGCAGGCGGTGTTGGTACAGGGTGGCGTGGGACGGGTCCGGCTCGAAGCGCCGGCCGAGGCGCACCCAGCGGGCGGCGGATTCAGGCAGGCCGGGGAGCACGCCGGCCCCCACGCCGGCGACCATGGCGGCTCCCATCGGGGCACCGCCGCCGCGGTCGATCTGCACGATCGGCAGCTGGAGGACATCGGCCTTCAGCTGGTTCCACAGGGCGCTTTTTTCGCCGCCGCCGGTGATGCGCAGTTCGGTGAAGACGGCGTCGGGCAGGAGCCGGCGCAGCGCGCGCTGGTAGAGCGCGTATTCGAGCGCGACCGATTCGAGCAGGGCGCGGAACATTTCGGCGCGGCCGTGGTCCCAGCTCAGGCCGGCCCACGACCCGCGCAGCAACGGCCACCCCGGCGAGACCCGGCCGCCGAGGTGCGGGATAAAAAGCGGCAGGGTGTCGGACGGCGGAACCCGGGCGGCGAGCGCGTCGAGCGCCTCCAGTCCCCCGTCGTCCCCGGCTGCGCCGCCCAGTTCACGGCGGAACCATTCGAGGTTCAGCCCGCCGCCGTTGATGTACGCGTACGGGTGCCAGAGGCCGGGGGTGGCCGACGGACCGCATCCGAGCGTGCCGCCCTGAAAGTCGGGAGCAAAGGCGCCGGTAGTCGCCGCAAAGACGGAAGCGGTGCCTGCCACATCGACGCAGAGGCCGGGCGCGGTCGCCCCGCAGGCGAGGAAACTGGCCGCGGTGTCACCACAGCCGGCAACCACCGGAGTCCCGGCACGCAGGCCGGTGGCGGCGGCGGCCGCGGCGTTGAGCGCGCCGATGCGCTCGGTCGGTTCAACGATGCGCGGCAGTTTTTCCGGGGCCACGCCGAAGGCGCGGCACAGGTCCGGGTCCCAGCGGCGCGCGCGGCTGTCGGCAAACCCGGAGAAATGCAGGTAGGTGGAGTCGATGAATGCCTTTTCCGATCCCATTCCGCAGAGGCGCATGGCGGTGTAGGCACCCGGCTGGACGAAGGTGGCGATCGTCGCGTACCCGGCCGGCCGCTCCTCTTTCCACCACAGGATTTTCGGGCCGTGGTTGAAGCTCGGGGCATTGCCGGTCGCCCGCAGCACGGCTTCGCCCGCCGCCTCCTGCAGCCGGCGGATCTGCGGCGCGCAACGCGTGTCGAGCCACGAGTCGTACGGCGTCACGGCCCGCCCGTCGCTCCCGATCCCGATCACTCCGGCCATCTGGCCGGCGACGGCGACCGCCGCGACCTCGCCGGCCCCGGTGCGGCCGACACATTCACGGATCAGGCGGCAGGTGGAAGCCACCTGGAATTCCGGATCTTCCTCGACCGTTCCCGGTGCCGGCCGGCGGGGTTGGGACGGCTCGAAGGCGTCCGCCAGGCACTCGCCGTCGGTCGAATACACCGCCGCCTTGACCCCCTGGGTGCCGATGTCGATGCCGATGAGGTGAGCCATGTTGCCAAAAGTCAGGATGCGGACGGAGATGCCGGAAAGGATCAGGCGGTGAGGAATCAGGCGGCGAAGGAAAGCCGGGATTTCAGACCGCGCGCGGACGCCATGGCGGCGATGGCTTGTTTTGTTTCCTCGACCGGGTGGACCGAGGTGACCAGGTCCTCGAGGCGGAGCACGCCGTCGGTGACGAGGGCGAGGGTCGCCTGGAACTGGCGCAGGCTCTGGCGGGTGGTCCCGGTGACGAGCAGCTGGCGGTAGTGGATGATGTTGGTATCGAGCGGCACCACGGCGCGGTCTTTCGGCAGACCTCCGAAGAAGACGATGCGGCCGTTGACGGCGGCGAGCTCGACGGCCAGCGACTGGACTTCCGGCACCGGGCAGGCGGTGATGATGACGTCGGGGCCCGCACCGCCGGTCAGCTGACGCACCTCGTCGCGCAAGTCGCCGCCGACGGTGAGGAACGACCGGTCGATTTCCCGGGCCATGGCCAGGCGCTCGGCATTCACGTCATTGATGATGACGCGGCCGGCGCCGGCGAGCTTTGACATCTGGGCGTGCATCACCCCGATCGGCCCGGCCCCGATAATGAGCACGGTGTCGCCCGGGCCGGTGCGCGCTTTCTCGTACGCATTGAAAACACACGCCATCGGCTCGACCAGCGCGGCCTCGGCGAACGACACATGGTCGGCAATCGGAAACACATTGCCCTGCTGCACGGCGAGCGCGGGAATCCGCACGAACTCCGCAAACGCCCCATCCTCGTGAATACCGAGGGCGCGGTAGCCGGGGTCCAAATGGCCGTCGCCGGCCACCGTCAGGCGCGACGCCGTCGGGTTGTAGTTCGGAGCCACGCAGACGCGCTGACCGACGCGGTACCCGCCGACCCCCGCGCCCACGCGCTCGATGGTCCCGGCCATTTCATGACCGATGACCAGCGGCGATTCCGGCGTGGCGAAGGCATGGCCGTGGGTGAGCATGCGGATGTCGGTCCCGCAGACGCTGGCGCTGCCGGTGCGCAACAGCAGTTCCCCCGGCCCCGGCTCGGGGACCGGCAGATCCTGGATGCGGAGGTCGTGGGGACCGAAAAGGCGGGCGGCTTTCATGCGCCGGAGATGTAGCCCACCGGCGGTGCGCCGGCCAGTGACCGATACCGTCGGATAATTATACTCCGGCGCAGACCGGCGGCATGGTGGTCACCCGTCGGGCCCCGCCCGCCTCCGGACCGGGCGGACCCGCGCCCCCACGCAAACACCCGGCCCGCATCCCCCGGTTTTCAGGTTGGCGGGTCGAGCGCCACCGGCCGGCGTTCGGTGATCGACCGGTTGCCGGCATTGACCACGGCCACGGCGGCCAGGCCGTCGTGGCCGGTGACGCGGGCCGCCCGCCCTTCGTTGATGGCGGCGATGAATTCGATGTCCTCGGCGAGGTAGGCGTCGCGGTACAGCTGAGTCCACGAGACCACGGCCGGCTGGCGCAACTCCTTGTCGCGGGTGCAGATGACGGTGTGGCCGGCCTGCAGGCTGCCGATGGTGATCAGGCCGTGAGTACCGAGGATTTCAACGCGCGAGTCGTACGCATACTGGACGCCCTGAGCGCCGGTGATGCTGCCCTGGGCACCGGTGTCGAATCGTGCGCTGAGCAGGACCTGATCGTAAAAATCCGGATAGGTGGCGCGCGCCTCCGGAGTGCGGTAATTGCCGGCGAACGCGTGGACCTCGGTGAACTCGCCGCCGGTGAACCAGCGCAGGGTGTCAATGTCATGGCTGCAGACTTCCGCGAGCGGGCCGTTGCTCTGGCGGAGGTCGAACATCCAGGGCTTCGGGTAAGTCGGCCCGTGGGTGCACGAGCGGACCAGCACCACCGCCCCGATCTCCCCGGCCTCGACCCGCGCCCGCGCGTCCAGGAACCCGGCGTCAAACCGCCGCATGAAACCGATCTGAAGCACCACCGCGGCCCGGGCGGCGGCGTCAATCATGGCGCGACACTCCGCCGGATTCATGGCCATCGGTTTTTCACAGAAAATGTGTTTGCCGGCCTCAGCCGCGGCGACCGCGATATCGCGGTGGCGGGCGGTCGGCGCGGCAATGACCACGGCGCGGACGGCGGGGTCGTCGAGCAGGGAATCCACGTCCGGGTGGACGGCGGCCCCTGGCAGTCCGCGGCCGGCCGCCACCCGCGTTTCGATCACCGGATCAGTGACCGCGGCAACGCGGGCGCCGGGCACGAGGCGGTTGAAATTGCGGGCGTGGATCATGCCGGCGCGGCCGCTGCCGATGATGCCGATGCCGAGGGGGGTGGATGCCATGGCCGATCCATACGCCGGCCGGCCACCGCTCCCAATGATTGAAACGGCAAAGATGTTATACATTTTCGCCGGTCCGCTGGCGCGGATCCTCCCGCTCCGTTCCAGGAGGGTGGCGGCGGTGACGGCCGCATCCCGCGGCATTTCCCGGCCGTCGATTCCGGTGCCCTTTTCCTCTTCGCTACGGCGTTTTTGCTCGCCCGGTGCGGCTTCCGCGGGTTTAATAGTAAATCGCTGGCTGCTTGCACCGCAGCCGCGTGTTCTGACATAACCCCCTGGCCCACGGGATGCCTGTTTCTTTTACCGAGCTCCACCTGGCCGAGCCGGCGCCGCAGGCGCGGCGGCTCCTGTGGCATCTTCTTTCCGTGGGCCGGGTGTGGCGCGACGAGGTCGAACACCACGCAGGCGCGGACAAGGCCGGGCTGCACCTGTTCTGGGTCGAACGCGGCCACGGGATGCTGGAAACGGGCGGGCGGCAGTATCCGGTCGGACAGGGGCCCCGCTGCTGGCTGGTCGATCTGCGGCAGTCGCGCCGCTATCTGCCGCAGGAAGGCGAGCGGCTGGTGACGGCCGGGTTCCGGTTTCACGGGCCCGCCCTGGAAGTGTGGCGGGAGGCGCTGGGGACGACCGCGGAATTCGATCTTCCGGGGAAGACGGAACAGGCGGCGCTGCGCCGCACCCAGCGCCGACTGCTGCAGTTGGCGCGGCAGCGGCCGGCGGACTGGGAATGGCGGGTGCATGAATTGATTGACGGCGTGCTGTTGCGGCTGGCAGCCGTGCGGCAACTCTTCGTGACCTCGGCTCCCCGGGAACCCGAACCGGTGCGCCGGGTGCTGGAGGCGGTGCTGGCGGCACCCGAGCGCGACTGGCAGGCAGCCGAGCTGGTCCGGACGGCGGGGGTCGGGTATTCGCGGCTGCGCGAGTTGTTCAAGGCGTCGCGCGCCGAGACGCTGCATGCGTTTCTGCAGCGCACCCGACTCGATGAGGCGCGGCGGCTGCTCGGTGATTCCCGCCTGACCGTGAAGACGGTGGCGGCGCGCCTGCATTTTTCGAGCGAGTTTTATTTCAGTCATTTTTTCCGGCGGGCATCGGGAATGAGCCCGACGCAGTACCGGCGCGAGGCGCGCGGCTGAAAGAATCGGCAGAAATCGCATGATTGCCGGCAGTTCGTGTATGGACGGCGCGGTCGGGCGGCGTGCACACTTTCGATGTTCCAGCATCCGCCCCCACTTCACGCCAAACCCACCATGAAACCCTCGTTGACCGCCATCCTGCTCCTCGCGGCCTGCCCTGCGGCCGGCGCCGCGATTCTGTCGGCCACCGCCACCAACGGCGATGCCTTCACCAATGGTACTTCCACCGGCACCGTCAAAACCGGAGACATCCTGACCGTCCAGCAGGGCGGAACGGTTCATGTCACTGATTATCTGGTTCCGACGCTCGGGCACTCGGATGCCGCCAGCCCCATTGCCACGGTCACCCTGAGCCTGACCGACCGGCGCCATGCCTATGCCGGCTTCGGTGCGGCCTTGGGCGTGGCCGGCGACGCGGCCAATTTCCCGACGTATCTCGCCGGACTGCCCTACGTGATGACCATGAATGGCAACCGCGACAACGTGAGCCCGCCGTTCCGCATCGACATCACCACCAATGGTCCGGGATCGGCGTACCTGTTTGTCGATGCCCGCCTTGGCGACGGTAATGCGTTGGACGACCCGAGCCTGGCGCTGGTCGCCAATGGGGCCGCCGACTGGATCACCGCTGACGGATGGTCACCCGTGATCACCGGCCTGAAACCCGCGGATTTCACAGGGACCATCGATATTCTCGGGGCCGACGAAAATTTCGACGGCACGATCAACAATTATTACGCGATCTATTCGCGCCCGATCACTGGCAGCAGCTTCAGCGTGCATACGTTCGGCGAGGGCCGTAACATGTATGGCGTCGCCTTTGCCGCGGTTCCGGAACCTTCGGCCGCCGCCCTCGGGCTGCTCGCCGGCTTCGGCCTGCTGCGCCGCCGGCGCTGAGCGGTGATCCGTCACCGCCCGTTCTTTTTCTGCCTCATCTGCCTCTCCTTCGCCGGGGTATTCCTCGCACCTTTCCGCGGGTGAGGCCCTTCGGTGCGGCCGCGGGTGGTTCGCTTCCCGGGTGCGGGCAGGTGGCGTGTGTCCGCGACGCTGTGACGGCCGGCCTCACCTCACGCAACCACGCCTGATGGCTGACCGCACGGTGGCCCGGCCGGGCGGCCACTCCGTCAACCCAGAACCTCCCGCCTGTCTCAACCCTTGAAAATCATGAAACGATTTCCGATCTCCATGCCCCGGATGCTGGCCGCACTGTGGGTTCTCGTGGCTCCGGGAGCCTTTGCCGCACCGATTGTCGTTTCCACCATCGAGGATTGGAACGGCGTGCTCAACCCGCACGAGGCGGCCGGCGTCACCCTGAGCGGGTCCGGTGCACCCGGCGATCCGGCCGTCTACACCATTCCGGACGGCCTGGTTATCGAGTCCGGCGCGGCCATCCGCCTTTCCGCGGATCTCAATGACGATGCTGACAACGCGAACGTCACGTTTGTCTTCGCTTCCGGAAATCTGGAAATCCGGGAAGGCGGGTACATCGAGACGTCGATCGGCAACCGCAGCGAGACCCGGTCGTTCATCCTTGATCTGGGCGGCGGCTCGATCACCGGGGCCGGGCGCATCGTCGGCCTGCGGGAGGAAGGGCCGCGCAACCGGAAGCCGCGCGGTCTGACCATCCGGAATGCCGAGGCCGTCGAGCTGAATGAAATCGACCTGCACGTCGAGGACGTCAGCTCCGAAATCGAAGAAGACCTGAGGATCACCGCGGCCGGCCCCGTGCGCATCAAGGGCATGATCAATTACAGCGACACCGACCGAGGCGGGAATCCGGTCCGGGCCGTGCGCATCGACGCCGGATCGATTGAAGTCGGCGGCATTGACACCCGGGCGCTGCGGACCGGACCGCCGGGGCGGCCGAGCGGCGACGTCGTCCTGCGCGCCTTGTCGGCCGCGGGCGGCTATGACCCCGCCTCCCCTGCCAACCGGTTTGCCAACCGCGTGGTGGTGAACGGCCCGATCCGGACCGATGGCAATGGATCCGCCGGCCGCGTGACGCTTCAGGGGGTGGTGGTGCAGACCGGCGGGTCGTTTGCGCTGCGGGCCGGCACGGCGGCAGTCTCCCTGCAGGCCGGCCTCGACACGCTGGGGGCTCCCCGCAGCGACCTTTTTGTCAATGCGGCCGGGGTGGTGCCGGTGACACCGGTGGCCTATTCCGTGTCGTGGGACGGCGTGAAAGCGCCGGGCACTGCGCCGGTTTTTGCAAGTGATCCGGTGGGGCGGCCGAGGGCGGTGCCGGGAGCGCCCTATGCCGGCACCCTCGCCGGGGCGGCCACCGATTCCGAAGGAGACTCGCTGATCTATGCGCGCGGGGCCGGTCCGGCCTGGCTGTCGGTGGCCCCGGACGGCACGCTTTCCGGCACCCCGGCGCCCGAAGATGCCGGCATGAATACATGGACGGTTTCCGCGAGCGACGGCACCCGGACCACCGTGGCCCTGCTGCGAATCGGGGTGAGCGGGCGTCCGACATTTTTCACCAACCCGGTGCTCAAACCCAACGGGTTTCAGAGTCAGCCATACACCAACACCTTGGCGGACGCCGCCGCCGACCCGGATGGCGATCCGGTCACCTTCGCGAAAATCGACGGCCCCGCCTGGCTGACGGTCGCTGCGGATGGCGCCCTCAGCGGCACCCCGCCACCGGCCGCCACCGGCACCAACTCATGGTCCGTGCGCATCGCCGACGCCACCGGCTCGGACACCGCCACCCTCACCATCATCGTCGGCGGCAGCCCGCTCTGGCTCGCTGATCCGGTCGGCAAAGCGGTCGCCCGCGTCGGCGCCCAGTACGCCGAAGCCGGCCAGTCGCTCGCCGGGCAGGCCGTGGATCCCGATGGCGATACGATCCAGTTCACCAAAGTGAGCGGGCCGTCCTGGCTGCAGGTGGCTCCGGACGGTGCGCTTTCGGGTGTTCCGGGTGAGGCCGATGCCAGCGTGCAGACGTGGGTGGTGCGCGCCTCCGATGCGACCGGCGGGACCACCGCCACGCTGAGGATCGAGACGATCGAACTGGGCGGCCCGATCCGCATTGACGGCGTCGAAGTCTGGGACGGCGTGCAGAACCCGCGCGCCGGCGACGGCGTGGTCCTTTCCGGGAGCGGCACCCTTGGTGATCCCGCGACATATCTGATTCCCACCGGCCTGCGTTTCGCTCCGGCCGGCGCCATTTACCTGACGGCGCCCGGCGGGCCGGACAACAGCATCAAGTTCGTTATCGGCCCGGGCAAAAATATCGAGATGGCCGCCGGGTCGTTCATCAGCCTGTCACGGCTCAACCGCAGCGAGCTGCAGACATTCTCCATCGATCTTGGCGGCGGCAGTTTCCTCGGGGCCGGCCAGATCCTCGGCATCCGCAACCGCGACGATTCGCCCCGCCAGCTCACCATCGAAAACGCGCAGGACATCACGCTCCGGGCGATCGACCTCCATGTGGTCAACGCCAACAACGGCGCCCGGAACCTTGAAATCACCGCGGCCGGCACCGTGACCGTCCCGCGCATCGACATCAGCGATCAGGACACCGGCGGCAATCAGGTCGGAAATGTGATCATCAAGGCGGAAACCATCCGCGTCGGTTCGATCGACACCCGCAGCATGCGCACGGCAAGCTATCGCGGCAACGGCAGCATCGAGCTGACCGCCCTCGGCGCCCCGGAATTCAACCCCGGCAATGCCGCGGCCAACGACTACGCCAACCGGATCGCCATCAGCGGGCTCCTGCGCACCGCAGGACCGGCGTTTCCGACGAATCCCGGCGCCGACGGCAATATCTTCCTGCAGGCGGTCGGCATCGGGCTCAATTCGACAACGCCCCCCGAGGTGCCGGATGGCTCGACGATCACGCTGCGGGCCGGGGTGGTGCGCGGCGGGGCGTCGGTGGCAGACCTGTTTGCCGATGCTTCCGGCTCGCTGACCGCGGAACATGTGGTCCAATGGAGCGGGGGCGCGGTCGCTCCGGCGGCTCCCACCCTGCTCAGTGTCGAACCGTTTGCGGCCACCGCGGTCCGGCTTTTCTGGTCCGCCGCGGATGTGGCCGCCACTGAATTCGTGATCGAGCAATCGACCGATGGCGTGTCCTTCGCCCCGGCGGCCACGGTGCCCGGAGACATCGGGCAGGTGGAAATCGGCGGGCTGGCGGCCAACCGGACGTATTCCTTCCGCCTGCGGGCGCGCAATTCCATCGGTGCTTCGGCCTATTCGGGTGTTGAGTCGGCGACCACTCCGGCCTGGGGCCTGAATGTGAATTTTGCGCTCTCGAGTTTCACGGAAGGCGTGCCCGGCTACCCGGTGATCGGGTATGCGGACGATTATGGCGCGGTTTTTGACGATCGCGGCAACGGCTGGTCGTACGGCTGGGCCGAAGACAACTCGGCCAATACCCGCCTGCGCAATTCCCTCATTTCCCCGGATGCGCGTTACGACACGCTCATCCACCTGCAACGCAATGGCGACATGGTCTGGGAAGCGGCGGTGCCGAACGGGGTCTACCGCGTCCGACTGGTGGCCGGTGATCCGACGGCCACCGACAGCGTGTTTCAATTTGATGTCGAAGGCATGCTGACGACTGCGCAGGCGCCGGCCCTGCCCAGCGATTTCTGGAGAGAATTCACGGTCGACTGCGTGGTGAACGACGGGCGCCTGACCGTCCGCAGCGGCCCGGAGGCCGCCAACAACAAGCTGTGCTTCATCGACATTGTCCAGGCATCGGATCCGCCGGTCCCTCTGGTGATCACATCGATCACCGTCAATGGCGGCACCCTTACCGTCCAATGGACCGGTGGAGGCACCCTGGAGGCCAGCACCACCCTCGCCGCTGACTGGGTGTCGCTCGGCACCGGTGGCTCATGGACCGGGCCGCTCACCGGACCGTCACGATTCTTCCGCGTCCGCCGGTGAGTGTGTCATCGTTGCCCGGATCCCCTGGCGTCACAGCCGGGGTCGTGTCGAACCCATGAGTCTTTCCCCAAACCCGCCAGGCGCGGCCGCCGGTCCGGCGGATCACGCCGGAAGGGCCCGCCACGGCGGCGCCCGTTCGCTGAGTCGCCGCCGGTTCCTGGGACACGGCGCGGCCGCCGGTGTCGCCGCGGCCGCCGCCAGCACCGCGATGAATGCGGCCACCGCGGATCCGGTCTCCAAGGATCCCGAGAGTGGTGAAAGGCCCGCGATGTCGACAGGGCGCGCCGGCCGCCTGCTTTTCACCTCGCAGGGACGGACCGCGCTGATCCATGCGGACGGGTCCGGATTGCGGTGGTTTGATTTCAATGAACCGGATCAGGTCACGTGGCAGCCGGGGCCGTTTTTCTCCGATGGGAAGCGGCTGGTTTTTCTGAGTATGGAGGCGCGCCGCGACGGTCCCGGGCGTCCCTTTGCCCAATTCTACCACCAGACGCCGACGCACCTGTGGGTGCATGATCTGGTGTCCGGCACGCTGAAGGAAATCCTCACGCGCGACCGGCTCGCGCCGTTCTGCACCCCGGCGCTGCTTGTTTCCGACGACCGTTTGCTGGTCCAGGTGGTGCGTGATTCGGGCGGGCAGATTTACAACATGAACCTTGATGGTTCCGAGGCACGGGAGTTCACGCAAGCCGGTGAAGGACTGCCCTACGGGCTGAGCCTCAGTCCGGACCGCCGCCGCGTCGCCTACCACCTCGCCAGCCCGGAGGGCTACCAGATCTGGACCAGCAACACCGAGGGCTCGGAGCGCGTGCGCGTGGCGGCGCACCCCGATCATCTGTATTTCGGTCCCGTCTGGTCTCCGGATGGCGAATGGCTGGTCTTTCAGAGCTGCCATTTCCGGGACGACCCCGGTCACGACTGGAGCGACGTCTGGACGGCGCGGCCGGACGGCCGCGACCTCCGCCCGCTCACGGATGGCCAGGCGATGTGGTTTGCCGCCACCTACGGAAACCCGCGCCAGCGCGGCGGCGGATCCAACGGTGCGGCGTGGACGCATGACGGCCGGGTGCTCTTCCCGCGGCGGCTGCCGGGCTCAAAGGTCCCTTGGGAATTCCAGGCCCAGCGACCCGACACCGATCATTTCAACCGCGACTACAAACCGGATTCCGCCCGCGGAGGGGTGCACCTCTGCCGGCTCGACCCGCGCACCCGGGCAATCACACCGCTCACCGCGGAAACTCCCGGCACCTGGGACTTCCGCGCGAGCGAATCGCCGGATGGCGCCTCACTGGTCTTTGCGCGCGCGGAAACAGGAGGCACTCCGGCCCTCTGGGTCGCCGATGCCGACGGCCGGCACCCGCGCCTCCTCACCCGCGGCCTCCATGACCAGGGGGCGGATCATCCGGTCTGGCTGCCAATGCCCGGAAAAGGCAAGACCGGGTCTCCCTCATGAACACCCGTGGTTTCCGCAACAATGAATGACGGCCGCTCCAATCCCCTGACCCGCCGACCCCTCGGCCGCCGACGGTTCCTCGCCGCCGGAAGCGCCGGCTCCGCATGGGCGGCCGGAACCCTGACCGGCGCCTCACCGGAACCCGCCACCGCCCGGATGACGGGAGGGCTGATCGATTGCCAGAGCCACCTCTTTTTTCCCGAGGTCCTCGACCTGATGCGCCGGCGCCGGGCGGACCCGTTCGTCTACGACCACGAGGGAACCACCTTCCTGCGCATGGGCGACTGGGTGCGCAAAGTGCCGCCAGCCTACGTCAGCGTGGAAGCCAAGCTGGCTTCGATGGATGCCCATGGCATTGCCATGGCCCTGCTCAGCACCAATGATCCGGGTCCCGAATGGTTCGGCGACGACGGTCCGGCGGTGGCTCAGGTGTTGCACGACTCGCTGGCGGCCGTGATCGCGAAGCATCCCGGACGCTTCCGCGGCCTCTGCACGCTCCCGATGCAGAACGCCGCCGCCGCCGCCGCGGAACTCGACCGCTGTGTCCGCAAACTCGGCTTCGCGGGCATCCTGCTCTACACCAATCTGGCCGGCACCTGGTGTGACGAACCGCCGTTCCACTGGCTTTACGCACGCGCCGAGGAGCTGGGCGTCCCGGTCCTGCTCCATCCCGCCAAACCCATGACCACCGAACAGGTCAAAGGGTATGAACTGACCAGCACGCTCGGCAACATGTTCGAGAATACCATCGCCCTCGCCCGCATCATCGCCAGCGGCCTGCTCGACCGGCATCCAAATCTCACACTCGTCTGCCCGCATCTCGGCGGCACCCTGCCGTACATCTGCGGGCGGATGGACCACCAGCTCCATGTGCTCAAACGGGGGCCGCAGAATCTGCAGCGCCGGCCATCTGAATACCTGCGCTCGATCCATATGGACATCGTCTCGCCATTGCCCGAAGCCATGCGGTTCGCCCTCGATTTCACCGGAGTGGAAAACCTGCTTTTTTCCAGTGACCATCCGTGGGTGCAGCCGGATGAAATCCTGCGCCCGCTCCGCAGCCTGCAGCTGCCTCCGGCCGAAGAAGCAGCGATCCTCGCCGGCAATGCACGCCGGCTCTTTGACCTGTAGCCCGGCGTCCACCACTCTGTCTCATGTCATCGTGCTCCATGTCATCGGAAACTGAGCCCATCGGACTGATCGGAACCGGCCTCATGGGAACGGCCATTGCGGAGCGCTTGCTGGCGGCGGGATTCCGGGTGCTGGCGTGGGACCGCGATGCGGGACGCCTGGCGGCCAGCCGGGCGGACGCTGCCGAAGGCGCCCCGGCCGTGGCGCGCCGGTGCGGGCGCATCGTGCTCAGCCTGCCGGATTCCCATGTGGTCGAGGACGTGATCGCGGAAATCAGTCCGTCAGGACGCCGTGGCGGGGTGATCCTGGATACCAGCACCGGGAAACCCGAGGACGCCGTGCGGTTCGCGGCCGGACTGCGGGAGCGCGGCGTCGACTACCTGGATGCGACGATTTCCGGCAGCAGCGAGCAGCTCCGGCGCGGGCAGGCGCTGGCCATGGTCGGCGGGGATGCGGCGGCGCAGGCGCGTTGCGGGGACATTTTTGCAGCGCTGGGCGGGCCGATGGTCGCGGTCGGCGGCAGCGGGGCGGCGGCCCGCATGAAACTCGTCACCAACCTGGTGCTCGGTCTGAACCGGGCGGCGCTGGCCGAGGGTCTGGCGCTGGCCGAGGGCCTCGGCCTGGATGCCGAAAGCACCGCGGCCATCCTCAAAGCGAGTGCGGCGTATTCGCGCATCATGGACAGCAAGGCGGACAAGATGGTCCGGCGCGAATTCACCCCGGTGGCGCGGCTCTCCCAGCACCTCAAGGATGTCGAGCTGATGCTGGAGGCCGGCCAAGCCGCCGGCCTGGCCCTGCCGCTGAGCGAGACGCACCGGGCCCTCCTGACCCGCGCCATGGCCGGCGGTCTCGGCGACCACGACAACAGCGCGATCATCGAGGTGCTGAGGAGGAAACCATCATGAACGAAATCACCGAATTGTCCCCGCGCCGGAAAATGCTGGTGCTGGTCGTCTGTTTTCTGGCCCTGCTGTTCGACGGCCTGGAACTCGGCCTGATGCCGGTGGCCTCGCTGTCGGTCTCGAAAAGCCTGTTGGGTGACGCCTTCACGCCGACGCTCGGCGGCGACTGGTTCGCCCGGTTCACGGCCGCGCTGATGCTGGGTGCGGCCATCGGGGGCATTGTGCTCGGGAGCCTGGGTGACCGCATCGGGCGCACCCGGGCGATGGGAGTGAGCATTTTGTTTTATTCCGTCTTCGCCGCGCTCGGGGCCTGGGTGCAGACGCAGGAGCAGATGCTGGTGCTGCGGTTCCTGGTCGGTCTGGGGGTTGGCGGCCTCTGGCCGAATGGCATTGCCCTGGTGTCGGAATGCTGGTCGGGAGCGAAGCGGCCGCTGGTTTCCGGAGCGATGATGGCAGGCCTGAATGCGGGCATTCTGATGCTCTCGCAGCTGGCGCGCGCCTGGCCGGTCACCCCGGATTCGTGGCGGTGGATTTTTCAGTTGGCCGGGGCCCCGGCGTTGCTCGGGGTATTTGTGCTGGTGGCCCTGCCGGAATCGCCCCGCTGGCTGGCCACCCGGGGTGCCGCGAAGTCCCCGACCACGCCGCTGCGGGAATTGTTTTCCCGGGATCTGGTCCGGTTCACGCTGGTGGGCATTGCCGTGAGTGCGATTCCGATGATCGGGGCGTGGTCGGCGAGCAAATGGATGATCCCGTGGGCCGATCAGGTCGCCGGCGCCTCCGACGGCGGCTACAAGGCGTCCACCCAAGGGTGGTGGGCGACCGGGGCGGTGGTCGGCAGTTTTGCCGGAGCACAGCTCGCGGCCTGGATCGGGCGACGGCTCAGCTACGCGCTGATCAGTCTGGGGGCGGTCGCCCTGACCATCGCCATGTTTCAGCTGACCGCGCCGCTGCGGCCGGGATTTCATGCCGTCGTTTTCGCGCAAGGGCTGGTCTCCACCCTGTTCTTCGGATGGTTGGCGCTGTACCTGCCGGAACTTTTTCCGACCCGCGTCCGCGCCACCGGCAGCGGGCTCGCCTACAATTCCGGTCGGTTTGCCACTGCCGCCGGGGTGTTGCTCGCCGGCCTGCTTTTTTCCGCTCTGGGCGGCGACTACCCCCGGGTCGGCACGCTCTGTGCCTTGATTTACGGGCTTGGGCTGGTGGTCATCTGGTTTGCTCCGGACACGTCCGGTGAAACATTCAACCGCTGAGCGGGTATCCCTCATGAAACATCCTTCTGTTTTTCTGGTTTTCCTTCCGCTCTGCGTGTTTGCGGGGGCGCGAACGGCCGCCGCCTTCGAAGACCGCGCTCCCGCGCTCCGGGACCTGCCGGAAATCGTCCCCGGCTTCGAGATCCGCCTCTTTGCCAGGGAACCGGTCGTCCGCAACCCGTGTTCGCTCGCCTTTGACCGCCGCGGCCGGATGTTCGTCGGCATGGGGCCGCAGTATCGCAATCCGACGCCGTCCACGCCGCCCGACAGCGTGGTCATCGTGCAGGACAGTGATGGCGATGGCGTGGGCGACCGGACACACACGTTCGCCACCGGCTTCAACTGCATCCAGGGGCTGGCGTGGCACGGACGTGACCTGTGGGTGGCCAATGCGCCCGACCTCACGGTGGTGCGCGATCTCGACGGCGACGACGTGGCCGACGAGTACGTCCGCGTCTTCACCGACCTCGGCAACATTGAACATGGCATTCACGGGTTGAACTGGGCGCCGGATGGACGGCTCTATTTTACCAAGGGAAACAGCAAAGGGGTCGTCGTCAGCGAATGGAAAACCGACGAGCCGGACCGCCTCGCCCCCCGGCCGTTCCGCGAGCTCTGGGGCGTGCCGGGGCCACCGGACGCCCCGGATTTCCCCGAACCAAAAACGTTCACCCGCGAGACGTACCGCAACACCTATCAGGACCCGCGGGACGACTGGGGCCGCATGGGCGGTGTGCTCCGCTGCGATGACATGGGTCGCGACCTTGAGATCGTCGCCCGTGGGTTGCGCAATCCGTATGGTCTGGCCTTCAACGACAGCTTCGACTGGCTCGGCACCGATCAGGACCAGAACGAGGGCGACCGGCTCTTCATGCCGTTTTTCGGGGCCCACTTCGGCTGGTCGCACGCCTGGAGCACCCACTGGACCGGCGAAAACCACCTGCCCACGGTGCCGATCAGCGCGCCGGTTTTTG
>JALRGF010000232.1 GCA_023253495.1 Verrucomicrobiales bacterium | reverse complement strand
CGCAAGTCCAAAAATCGGACCGGCTCCCAAACGTCCTGCAAAACGCCCTTCTTTCATAGAGGGACAGGCACGCTGTAGGCTTAGAATATGATACAGGGGTATGGGGGACAGGTACACCGTGAGCGCACGGTTGCACGGTTGGACAGGTACCATGTGCTATGCCCCTGCAGCGGGACAGGTAGCTTGTCGGCGCTCAGCTGGACAGGCAGCTTGTCGGCGCCGTCTGACTTGTTTCCCTGTTCCTGTGCCCATCCGAAAGCCGTAGGCGATCGGTTTGTTTTTCGCTAAATGAGGATGGACACGGGCGGACCGGGACACCACCATTACGGTTGATGAAAGCGTCCATCCCCTGCGTCCTGCTCGCCAGCTGCTTGAGTGCCGCCTTGATCAGCGGCTCGTTCGCCCCGACCGCTGCCGCCGCTGAAGCCCGCACTTGGATCAGCCTGGACGGCCGCACCTTGGAGGCGGAACTCGTCCGCCGCCTCGGACCCGAGGTCGAGCTGCGAGACGCCGACGGCCGCGTGTTCAAGGTTGCCCTCTCCGCGCTCAGCTTCGGCGACCAGGAATACATCAACGAGTTCGCCCCCGAGGATAAAACCAAATCCCTCGCGCCACTGGGTGGCGGCACGGCGAAACCGAAGCTCCCCAACCCGGCGCGCGAGGCCAAGATCGACACCAAGGGGTATAAAAAAGACGCCGGCACCTTTCCGGTCAACAACCACACTTACGCGGTCTGCGAGACGCCGCATTTCAAGATCCTCTATATCAAACCGATGGATCCGATGGATGTGGCCGAGCTGGCTGAGCGCCTGTGGCTGGACACCGCCTTCTTCCACAGCACCTTCGCTGCCAAGTGGAAAGACCGCAAAATGGCTGTCATGCTGGTCAATGACCAGCAGGCCTACGAATATGTCGGTGAATGGTACGCCGGCCTGATCAAGGAAACCGGCAACCTTGAGGCCGCCGGCAAAATCCGGGCCACCTGGCCCCGCAGTGCGGCCGGCATTGTCAACCTGCCCGCCAACATGGCTGATCAGAATGGTGTCATCACGCGCATGCGCGTTTTCAGGGCATTTGAACCCGGACGGTCCGCCAGCGAATCAAGCCGCCCGAATCTCATCAAGGGCGTCTGGATCCCGTTCCGCACCCACTGCCTGGCCTCCGACATGCTTGAGATCCAGGCCGGCGGCCTCTCCGGAATCGGCGCCGAAGGATCCTTCGCCCTCTTCAACGGCCACGCCTATTACAAAGAAATCCTCCTTACCGGCAAATCGGAAACCAACCTGCTCCGGGCCGTCGGCACCAACAACGATGTCACCGACGTCGGCGGCTTCAAGGAGGCCCGCACCTGGGCCGCGGAACTCAAAAAACGCGTCAAAAAAGGCGATGCCAAAACCGACCTCGCCGCCCTCTTCAAAAAAGACACTGAAAGTGCCGACGAGGTGACCACCGTGCTCGCCTACTCGTTCGCCCGCTTCCTCCAAAGCACCCAGGAACGCCTCGCTTCGTTCAACAAACTCTGCGAACGCATCAGCACCTCGAACCAGATCCCGGAACCAGGCGAAATCGCCAAATTCTACAGCCTGGAGGACGCCGCCGCCCTTGAAAAGGCATGGTCCGAATACATCCTCAGCCCGGAATTCCGGTAACCGCCCGCCCGCACCCGACACGCCCCGCGAGAGGCACCGCTCCACCGGCGGGACGGTCCACTCGCAGAACCGGCCTCGTCTTCAGATCCACGCCTCTCTGAGCGGGTGAGCGCGTGGAGTGCTTCCGCAGCGGACAAACCGCGCGCCCGACCACCCGGCCGTGGTCACCCGGGCCGTCCCGCCCGCTCGCCTTCCTCAATCAGCTTCCAGAAAGTCTTGGATTCGCCCACCGCCTCGTCCTCGCTGACCGGCAAGCTGCTGCGGAAAAGAAAATCATCGAGCGTGTTCTTGTGCAGAACGCGATGCACGACGACCTGGCCGTCGCGGACTTCGAAATACAGGCGGTAATCGCGCGCCCGGTACCGGTACAGGACGCGCCCGTCCCGCTCGATCTTGCCGAACGCGTGGCGCCGGGACAGATCGGCGAGCATTGATTCATCGATCTTGAATTCGTTGAGCAGCTCGAGCTGTGACAGGGTGTCGAGCCGGGAGAGTTC
>JALRGF010000221.1 GCA_023253495.1 Verrucomicrobiales bacterium | reverse complement strand
GAAGCCAACGCCAAGGTGGCCACCTTGTCCACTGACCGCGACGCCGCCGCCACCGAGGCCGCCGCCCTGCGCGACCAGATCGCCGCCGTGCGCGACGAACTGGACCGCACCAAACAGGAAAACGAACAGTACCGCCAGCAGATCGCCGGCCTGCGCAACCAGCTGGAAGAGGCCACCGCCCAGCTGGTGGATAGCGCCCCGCTTTCCAAGGACGACACCGAACTGGCCGCGGAAAACCGCATGCTCCGCAAGATGATCGTCGATCAGCTCAAGCACCAGAGTTTCCGCGAGGAAAAAAAACGGCTGGCCCTCGAACAGCTGGCCAAACTCCAGATCAACAACGAGGAACTGCTCACCACCCTCGACCAGCTCGCCGCCCCTCCGCCAACGCTCTCGCCCGAAGAAACCCAGCGCATCCAGGACCCGGTCGTCACCCAGTTCGTCGAACAACAAGGGCTCTCCGGCACCCTCATCGCCCGCGCCGAACAGGGAGCCGCCCCCGCTCCGGACACCCCGCCCACCCTTGAGGAAGCCGCGGATCGCCCGGGACGCGCCGTGCGCCGCCGTCAGGATCTCACCGGCGACCTGCAGACGGTCGCCGACGCCGGCCTCGGCTCGCTCAGCCGCGGCCGGCTCTCCGAAGCCCGGCGCGCCTTCCAGACGATCCTTCGCGAGGACCCGACCAACCTCTTCGGCCTCAGCAACCTCGCCGTCACCCAGGTCCGCCAGCAGGATTATGCCGGCGCCGAAAAAACCCTCAAAAAGGCCCTCGCCTACGACGAACAGGACGCTTTCTGCCACTACCTGCTCGGCGTGGTCGGCTACCGCCAGGGACAGCTCGCCGAATCCGAACGCAGCCTGATCAACGCCCTCCAGTTCGACCCCCGCAACGCCCGCGCCTATTTCACCCTCGGCTGCGTCCAGAACCGCCGCGGGGACCTCGAAAAGGCCCGCGATGCCTTCACTGCCGCCATCGGCATCGACCCGGCCTACGCCGACGCTCACTACAACCTCGCCGTCATCCACGCCAGCACCGAGGACCTCGAACAGGCCGCCCGACACTACCAGAGCGCCGTGGAAAATGGCGCCGCCCGCGACACCACCCTCGAACAGAAAATCGGCGCTCCGGTCACCGATACTCCGCCCGCCAATACCCCGGCCGCCGCCGGTCCGGAAATCGACCTGAACTGACGCCCGCCCCCACCCCCGCCGTGCAAGAAGTCACGCTCCTCAGCACCCTGCTTCTGCTCCTCGTGGTCGGCGGTTGGATCTTCGACCGCTGGCAACGCCACCGCCGCGGCATGCGCGTGCGCGCCGTGGGATTTCCGTTGCGCTGGGTCCCACTGGTCGACCGCGGGTTGCCGCTCTACGACTCGCTTCCCCACGACCTGCGCGAAGCACTTCAGGAAAAGGCTTTCTACAAGATCAATGACCTCGTCTTCACCGGACCGGGCGGCGTCGACGAAGTGACCGATGCCATGCGCGTCAGCCTGGGGGTCCACATCGGCCTGCTCCAGGCGCAGCGCCGCATCCCGCCGGTGCCCTCGCTGCGGCAGGTGGTCGTCGGTTCCGCCGCCGCCATCACCGAAGCCCTGAACGCGCCCGAGCCACCCTGGTCCGAAGGCACCCTGCTCGCCGAATGGAACCCGTCCGTCGGCGCCGCCCGCTGCTACTCCGAGGAACGCCACCCCGCCCTGATGGCCCACTGGAAACAGCTCGGCGGACAGCCGACCGACAACGACCCGCTCGCCGACGACCATCTCTATTTCGCCGGCTGGGCGGCGTCGCTCTGGTCTGATCTGCCCGAATGCCGGGAGGCCGCCCTCGTTCACGCCCCGGAGCTGGCCGGCGACCCCGTTCTCTTCGCCGCGGCCACCGAAGCCTTTCTGCGGCGGCCGTCGTGCCTGCGCGCCGCCGCCCCCCGCCTCTTCACCGCCCTGAAACACTTTTACCTCTACGACCCGTCCCGCTGGAACCGCGGCCAGCCGGCCCGCGCAGCCGACCGCCCCGGCACCCGCCCGCCATTCAACCCGGTGGGGGCAGCGAACGCCTGATCTCGGCAACCCGCATGCCGAACCCGGAACCGCGGATCGTCGTCAGGTCCACCCGGCCGTCGCGGCGACGGTACAGTCCCGGATGCACCACCGCCTCCGGAGCCGACGCCTCCGGGTAAAACTGCATCGCATTGGTTTCCACCCCGGCGATCGTCGGCGCGTGCGCCGCCAGCAGGAGATGCGGAATCTGCGCCAGCATCGGATTGGTCAGGTCCTGCACCATCAGTGTCATGCCGTGGGCTCTGGCCCAGCACAGAGCCAGCAGCGCCCCGGTCTGCGTCTTGCATGTCTTCAGCGCCACCCCGGTCCAGCCGAGCTTGCGACCGCGCCGGACCTGGCGCCAGTCGTGCGCACTCTCATCCAGGAACAACGGTCGACGCGCACTCACCGCATGCACCGCAATCGGATGCTCGTCCAACTCATAGGGAAACGGCTGCTCGACATACAACAACATGCCGAACAATCGCGGCTCCTCGTCCCGCAGCCGGTCAAGAATGGCCGTCACATACTCCGGATCCGTCACCGTGCAGTTGAAGTCCGCCGTCAGCCAGAGCACGTCGTGCGCCACCGCCACCCGCCCGACCCGCACCAGCCGCTCCCAGTCCCACTCCGCATCATTCCCGCGCAATTTCACCTTCAACGCCTTCAACCCGTCCCGCACAATCCAGTCCGACAACACCACGGGATGACCGTCGTCCGGTTCCCCGCCCACACCGTCGTCCGCCTCCACCGGATCCAGCCCGCCCACCAGGTGCCACGCCATCAGGCGGTCACACCGGCGCTCCCGGAAAAAATCCGATGGAAACCGCCCGGCAAATGTCACTTCCCCCGCCCGGTCCGCTGCCGGCTGCAGAAAAGACGCCAGATCGCGCCGCAGAAACGCCGCTCCATACGTCTCGTACACCGGATGCCCCAGCGCCTCCCCGCACGCATCGTGCAACGCCAGATCAAAGGCTGAAGCACACACCAACGCCGCCAGCCACGGCATCGCCTCCCCGGCCGGCCGCCCGGCATTCAGCTCGCGCCATACCTCCGGCAACCGATGCTCGAGAAAATCATGGCCCACCTCCAAGGCATGCCCGGCCGAATCAAACCCCGGCCAGGCCCGCGCCAGCCGGCGGCACATCTCCCGCAACGCCTCCAGCCGCTCCCCATACGCCAGCCCCCCCGGCCACACCCATTGCACACTCAACGGCGTCTCCCCCCAGCCGGCCGCCGACCGCCCGGCCGCATCCTCCACCACCAGCCGCACCCGCGCACACGTCACCTCCGTCAGCGTCTCAAGACCGAATTTCAGAGGGACCCGCGTCCGCACCGGCAAAAACCACAACTCGGCCGCAACAACCTTGAGCGAAACAGATGACATGAAGCAAATCGGACGACCACCGCCCTCCCCGGAACCATGCCCCTCCCCACCACCAGAAGCAACCCCCGCCCGCGGCCACAGGGTACCTGTCCGGGCGTCCACGAAAGGGCTGAAGGCCCGCCCCGGCCGCCTCCGACACCACTCCTGTTTCGGGATCCCCCACAGACTTTGCTTCTTGACGTTCATGGGGCCCGGAAAAGGCTCACCGACGCCTCAACTCCTGGTGGCACCTCGTCCGTGAGGTCACCATCCCACCAGGCGGGCGGCCCGTGAACCGGGACCGTTATTTCCACTCCACACCCCGTTTTCCCATGTCCGAATGGTTCACTCTGGCCCAGAAGTACGTCGTCCAGTACGGCCTCAACATCCTGGCGGCCATTGTCATTTTTATCGTTGGCAAGTGGGCGGCGCGGCTGGTGGCCAACCTGATTGAAAGACTTGCGCAGACAGCCAGGTTTGACGCCACCCTGGCCAAGTTCCTGAAGGATCTGGCGTATTTCGGCCTGCTGACATTTGTCATCATTGCCGCCTTGAATCAGCTCGGGATCCAGACGGCCTCGCTGGTGGCCATCATCGGAGCTGCCGGTCTGGCCATCGGCCTCGCGCTGCAGGGGTCGCTGGCCAATTTTGCCGCCGGCGTGGTGCTCATCATTCTCAAGCCGTTCAAGGTCGGGGACGCCGTGGAAGTGGCCGGGGTCATCGGCACTGTCCAGGAGATCCGCATTTTCAATACCGTGCTGCACCACGCGGACAACCGCCGCATCATCGTCCCCAACGCCAAAATCACCAGCGAGAGTATCACCAACTTCAGCGCCAACGACCAGCGGCGGGTCGACCTCGTCTTCGGCATTTCCTACACCGACAACATCGGAACCGCCAAGGACACCCTCATGAAGGTCATTCGTTCCCACCCGAAAGTCCTTCAGGATCCGGCTCCGGTGGTGGCGGTCTCCGAGCTGGGCGAAAGCAGCGTGAATCTCGTCTGCCGCCCATGGGTCCGGCCCGCGGATTACTGGACGGTATATTTTGATATCGTGGAGCTCGGCAAACTCGAGCTGGAGAAGAACGGCATCTCCATCCCGTTCCCGCAGCGCCACCTGCACGTCTACCAGCACCAGGCCTGAGTTGCCGCCTTTCCGCACCGATTCATGAAACCTGCCACCTGCGCCCTGATGCGCTTCGGAAAGCCCGCCGCCCTCGCCGCCGCCCTCGCCGCCGCCGCGCTGACGGCCGTGGCCCGCGCCGGAACCGCCCCGGGCGCCGGCGAGGCCCCGGCCGCCGCCGCCGCCCCCGCGGAAACCGCCGGGCGACCGGTCCAAGTGACCGCCAACCTCTCTTTCGCCAGCCAGTACCTCGCCTTCGGTTCCGGGATCCAGCTTTCCTCCCATCCGGTCGTGCAGGGCGGTCTGTTTTTTTCCCATCGCAGCGGCGCCTACGTCTCTCTCTGGGGATCCAGCGGGTTTGACGGCAGCTACGGACGCCGGGACGGGCAGCTGGATTTCGGTGACGAACTGGACCTCGGCATCGGCTGGGCCGGGCGGATCGGCGGGCTTTCGGTCGATCTGAGCACGACCTATTTCAACGAGCCGCTGCCCGGAAACCTCGGAGCCAACGACATCGTCTACACCCACCTGCGCGTCGGCAAGTCCTGGGAAAACGGTCTGACCCTCACGGCGGTATGGCAGAATTACGCGCCGCTCGACGGGTCGTTCTACGGCGGCGGCAACCTCATTGGCCTGGAACTCTCCCGTGCCTTCCGGCTCACCGAATCCCTCTCGCTTCCGCTCATGTTCGGCGCCGTGCATGATGATGGCGGCATCGACGCCGGCGACGGCCTGCTCCTGCGGGGGTCGGCCGTCCTCAGCTGGAAGCTCTCGGCATCGTGGTCGGCGGAAACCGGCTACCGCTACTACATCCCCACCATGAGCGACTTCCGGAGCACCGACGGCGTCTGGTGGACGGGTGTCAGTTGGAGCTTCTGAGCGCTCGCCCACGACCGCCGGAGGTCCCCACCTCATCAGGCCAGCGCATCCGGAAGCGGCGCGCACGATGGGACCGGACGTGAGAGGTGGGACCGGACTTCCACGCCGGTGGGCGGTGGGCGCGTACGCCGCCCGCAGCGCGGCGCTCCGGTGAGGCTCTCCGGCAAGGCGCTCCCAGTGCGAGTCCCTCCTCGGCCTCGCGGCCGGCACCCTGTGGAGGGCGTCGCACCGGCAGAGCCGTGAGGCACGCCGCTGGAGAAGGCAAAAAAGTTTCCGGCCTCACACGTCCACCCCGCCGGCGCGCCCGGAGGGCCCGCCCCACCTCGACGGAGGGCCCGCCCCACCCCATGATGCCCGGAGAGGTCGCCGCTCCGCGCTGCGCAAAAGTCATCCGGCAAACGACTTGACGAGCGGCCACGGTGCCGGTGATATGCGCCGATGATCATGAGCCTGCTGACGAACGTGGCGGTCCGGAACCGCCGGATCACCAACCCCGCTTCGACGCCAGCCATCGCCAGCCACCGCCACATCCTCGGCCGCCTCGCCCTCGCCGCGATGGTGACCGCCGGTGTGCTTGCCGCGCCGGCGCTTTCCGCGCAGGATCTTGACGAACGCCGCTATCCCGGGGCGGTGGTCACGCCGTTGGCGTACCGCGAAGGGTTTGCCCGCGGGGAGGCGGATGCGCGGGCCGAATTGTCGCGCTCACCCGCCCGCTGGAACGACACCGTTTCCCCCGCCGACCGCCAGCAGTTCCTGCTCGGGTACAACGATGGCTACGACCGCCTCTCGCCCGGAAGACCGCCCGTGCCAGCCATCAGCCGCTACTATCAGGACGGCATGGTCCATGGCCAGCGCGACGCCCGCAACGGCGCGCTCAAAGACCCGTCGCATTACCACGCCTCCATCCCCCGCGAATGGCGCGCCGATTTCACCCGCGGCTACGTCGAAGCCTACGACCGCGAGGCCATGGCCTCCGGCACCAGCTTTTACCAGCAGGGCCAGACCCAGGGCCAGCGCGACGCCCGCAACGGCGTGCCCAAAGACCCGTCGCAATATCACGCCCCCATCCCCCGCGAACTGCGCGCCGATTTCACCCGCGGCTACGTCGAAGCCTATGACCGCGAGGCCATGGCCTCCGGCCCGCGCTTCTACCAGCAGGGCATGGCCCAGGGAGCACGCGACGCCCGCCGGGGCGTGCCCAAAGACCCGTCCCGCCACCATGCCCCGATCCCCCGCGAACGTCGCGCCGATTTCACCCGCGGGTATGTCGATGCGTACGACCTGCAATCGAAGGTGCGGCCGCCCGCCCCGCAGACCGTGCGGACCTACGAGGTCCTGGCCGAACGATATGCCCGGCTCGATCAGAAAGCCGGCCTCCGCCAGGACGATTCACGCCACATCGCCGAGGTGCCTCCCGCATTCCGGACATCGTTCCAGCGTGCGTACCGCGCCGCCTGGCGCCCGCAACCGCGATAGCATGTGCTATGGCAGCCGGGATTCCCAAGAGCGTGCTCGCCCGGGCCTATCACCGGGTTTCCTTCCTCCCTCCAACTTTTCAAACAGCCGGATTCCGCCGCCGAGCCGAGGCATGATCTGCGGGCAATAAAGGTGGGGCGGGACCTCCGGGCACGCCGGCGGCGAGGACGTCCGCTGCCACGGACTTTCCCGACTCCTCAGGCAGCGTGCCCCACGGCTCTGCCGGTGCGACGCACCTCATGGGGTGCGGGTCGCGCACCGGGCGGCGGGGCCCTCAGAGGTCCTGCGCCTCCATCCAGGCGGCCAGTCGGGCGGCGGCGGCGGCATCAAACTCCGGCGGCTGCGTCAG
>JALRGF010000163.1 GCA_023253495.1 Verrucomicrobiales bacterium | reverse complement strand
GCCTCGGGGGTTTTGAGGACGCGTTCCTCGAATTCCTGGAGATCGAAGTTTTCGTGTTCGTCGAAGTAAGCGACGACCTCGCCGGCGGCGCGCCCGCTGATTTCCGGAGGTGCGTCGGCTTCCTGTTTCTGGCGCACCGCGGCCATCGCGAGATCGGCGTAGGTGCTGGTGAGGAAGGCAGCGTCGGGCACAGCCTGCAGGCCGAGGAAATCGCGCACCCAGAAGCGCGATTCTCCGCCGGACCGGTCGAAGGTCAGTACATAATACCCCTGGTCGGGCCAGTGGTTGATGATGAGGCACCCTTTGTCGATTTTCTCCGGGTTGATGCCCTCCGCCGTGTGGAGCTTCAGATCGCCGTCCTCCGTGGAGATGCTCAGAAACGGCATCACGGTTTCCGATTTGAGGATGCACAGGGCCTGGGTGACGCGCCCCTCGATTTCGATGTCGTCGATCAGCGAGAGGCAGAGATCCCCCGACTTGATGTTGGGGTGGTTGGATTTCGAATACAGACGCCGGGCGATGTCGGTACCGTGTTCGAGGAGGCGGCCCGGCGCGGCGAAAATCGCGCCCGCCAGCTGGTTCATCTCGTTTTTGCCGAGCGACGAGTGGTGCTGGAACCGGTGCGCCATCAGGTTGCGGAACGGTTTCAGAAAAAGCGGGGTGAGCAGTTCGCGCTCTTCTTCGTTGACGTCGAAGGCGTGTTTCGACGTCTGGAGCGGCTCGTCCCTGACCGGATTGCCGACCTTGGCGAGCAACAACCGCGTGACGGCCGCGGACGGAAAACGGAGTTTGATGGACATGGGAAACGCGGGAAAAAAACCTCAGGGCGGCAGGCGCCCGGAGGCCACCCTCCGGATTGCGGACACGGAGAAGGTCCGGGCCGGCGCCGGCCGTTTCAGGGCGGAGAGATGGCCGGGGGCCGGAACCGGTCCGCCCGCGGAGGGCGGCAGTCAGGCGCGCCCCATGTATTTGCCGGTGCGGCTGTCGATGATGATCTTGTCGCCGGTTTTGATGAAGAGCGGCGCCTGCACGGTCTTGCCGGTCGCAAGGGTGACCGATTTCTGGACGTTGTTGGCGCTGTCCCCCTTCACACCCTCCGGCGCATCGGTCACTTCCATGGTGATGCTTGGCGGCAGGTCGAGACTGACCGGGTTACCCTCAATGAAGAGAACCTCGACCTGCAGGTTCTCAATCAGCATGTCCTTGACGTCGTCCACCAGATTGCCCGGCATGGTGGTAGTGTCATAGGTTTCCGGGTTCATGAAATGGTACCCGGTCGTGTCGCTGTAACTGAACTCGAGTTTCTGGCGGTCGACCTCAATGACGTCCACCTTCTCGCTGGCGTTGAAGCGGAAGTCCTTGCTCTTACCCGAATTGAACGAGCGCATAACCACCTGGACAAACCCGTTGAGGTTGCCGGGGGTGCGGTGCTCGAGATCGAGAATCAGGCCGAGCTCGCCATTGACCTTGATGGCCTGGCCTTTGCGGAGGTTGGTGGATGGGACGAATGCCATGGTGGAAAACGGTGGGTGCGGGTTGTGGTCCGGGCTTCCCCGGGAAAGAAAAGAGGAACGGTGATCATAACGGCGGATCGTCCGCGTGCAAGCTGCGGGCCGGTCCACGCGGCCGGCGCGCGCCACGGTGTTCCGGGGCGCGGTCACCACCCTCCGGGTGCCGGGCGGAAGCCCGGCTCCGCGCGGCGTCTCCCCGCCACTCCGGCTCCCGCACCCATTGTGCTCAGCCCGCCATTTCCACCTTCTGACCGGCGAGGCGCGCGGCCCGTTCGGCCAGTTCGACATGGAACTGTTCCGGGGTCGGGGCGGCGCCGCTCTGGCGGGTCCGCCCGAACCATCCGCTGAAGGTTTCGCCCGGATGGCGCTCGGCCTTGTACGCCTCGAGATACGGGCGCACGGTGCTTGGGATGTCGGCCAGGGTGACGACTTTCTGTTCCAAGCCGGCCAGGCGGTCGCCGGCCAGACTGCCGCCGACAAACATGGCATATTTGTTCGGGGCGCGTCCGACGAACCCGAAATCCGCATTGTACGGGCGGCCGCATCCATTCGGGCAGCCGGTCATACGGACGAGGATCGGGTCATTTTCCAGGCCCAGTTCACGGAGAATCGCGTCGATCTCGTCAAGCACTCCGGGCAGGGCGCGTTCGGATTCGCTCAGGCTCAAGCCGCATGTCGGCAGGGCCACACAGGCATGCGCCACCCGGCGGGTCGCGGTCATGCCGTCGGCGTGCGGCACCGCATGTTTGGCGAGGATCGCCTCAACCGCAGGCTTCCGCTCCGGCGCCACATCGGCGATGATAAGATTCGTATTCGGGGTGACGATGAACGGCAGGTCGAGCTCGCGGGCGATTTCATTGAACGCACTGAGGTACTGCGGACCGCCCGGGCGGTCGGTGATCCGGCCCATGCTCACGTACACCGCGCAGAACAGCTTGCCGTCGCCCTGCTCGAACCAGCCGAGAGCGTCCTCAACGGTGGAGAAATGCAGGGGTTGGGCCGGCTCGATGACGACGGCCGGCAGGCGGCTGACCACTTCGGCCCGGAACGCGTCAAGGCCCATCGTCTCGACGGTGTACTTCAGGCGCGCGTTCTTGCGCTCGGTGCGGTTGCCGTGGTCCCGCTGGGTGGTGACGATCGCCTCGGCGGCATCCACCACGTCCCCGCGCTTCACATAAAACAAAGGCTGGGCCAGAAACGGCCGCGTGCTCAGCTGGCCATGACTCATGCCGAAGCCACCCCCAACGGTCACCGTGTACCCGTCTACCGCACCGTCCACCACGTGCGGCACAAACCCCAGATCCTGGGAGAACACGTCCACGTCATTCCGCGGCTGGATGGCAATCCCGATCTTGAATTTCCGCGGCAGATACTTCGTGCCGTAGATCGGATCCGCCGCCTCCGCCGCGCCGGTCCGCGCCCGCACCGCCGGATTCACCTCCGTCCGCGCCCAGTCGAGATCCAGCCGCTCGCCGTCCAGCCAGATATCCGCATACGACGAACTGCGCCACAGAAACCGCTGACTGAGTTCCTCGCTCAAGCGCTGCGCATCCGCATGCACCGCATCCTTGATCGGCGCCGCCGGCCCCATGGTATTGCGCACCACATCGCCGCAGGCCCCCATGGTCGTCAGGCCGCTCCTGGCAATCCCCTGGATCACCGACTTCAAATTCCCCTTCAAGACCCCGTGCAGCTGGATGCCCTGCCGATTCGTCAGACGCAACGAGCCCTCCGAAAGGACGCACAACTCATGATGAATGAGCCACTGCCTCGCCGAAATCCGCCCCCCGGGCATCTTCGACCGCACCATGAAGCTCCACGCCTTGTCCTTCTTCTCCTTCGCCAGCGCCGCCCGCCGGTCCCGGTCGTCCTGCTGGTACGTCCCATGAAACTTCAAGAGCACATTCTCCGAGTCCTCCACATGGGAGAGCCCCGGATCCTGCAACTGCTCGGAAATCCGGCCGCGCAGGCCGTTGGACTCCAACTTGATCTCTTCGACGCTGGCTTTGGACATGGTACGAAAAATGCGGTGACTTCCGGTCGGACACCGGGGGAACGGATCTGTTCCACTCCCGGGCACTCCCAGCAAATCACAGTTTTTTCAGGCTGCAAGAGAAAAGTCCTTATTGTCTATGGGAAAAGTCGGGTATTCTCATCTTCTTGTGTCCGACGGTTTCCCAAGTAGCGGACAGTGGTGTCTGAGAGTGATTTCTCCCCCGCCGTGTTTCTGGACCTGAGCCGGACGACGCATTCGGAGTTGTTTGCGTCGGCCGAGCCGGTGTGGTCGGCGGTGGGCCGGATCGGTACGTATCTTGGGGGGGTGCTGGAGCCGGGGGTGCGGGGCGATGTGATGCCCGGCGCCTTGGTGGGCGAGCGGGTTTTTATCGGCAAAGGCACGAAGGTCATGTCCGGGGCGGTGATCCAGGGGCCGGCGTGGATTGGCGAAGGGTGTTTTATCGGGACCGGCTGCTGCATCCGCGAAAACGTGATTATCGATCACCACAGTGTTGTGTCCAATTCCTCCGAGCTGAAGAACTGCGTGCTCTTTGAGGGCTGCGAGGTGCCGCACTTCAATTATGTGGGCGACTCGCTGCTGGGGCACAAGGCGCATCTCGGAGCGGGCGCGGTACTGTCGAACTGGCGGCTGGACCACCGACCGATTGCCATTTCCCTGCCCGATGGCAGCAAGCGCGAGACCGGTCTGGCAAAATTCGGCGCGGTGGTGGGCGACCACGTCGACATCGGCTGCCACTGCACCATCAGCCCGGGCAGCCTGCTCGGGCGTCACTCGGTCATCTATCCGAACACCCACTGGCGCGGATGGCTTGACCCGCATCGTGTCGTGAAGCTGCGGCAATCGCTGGAGGTCGTCGAACGGCAGCCGCCCGGAAGTGGCGGGACTTGTTGATACCTGGCGGCCGGGGGGCGGGGGCGGGCGACGAGACGCGGATTTCTGACAGGTGCGGGGGGCTCCGGGCGTTTCCGGTTCCTTCACCTCCCGACGCCTCGACACGTTCATCCCACACCCGCTCATCCCATGCTCAAGTCCCTGTTCTCGATTGTTCTGATCGCTATGGCGGTCAGCCACCATACCACCGCCCAGGAGCCCGCTCCCACCGGTACCATCGCTTCCGCGGCGGCTGAAACCGCCTTGCCGGCAACCGCCGCAACCACCGCGCCGGCCGCCACCGCACCGGAGATCAAGTCCAAATCCAAGTCCAGTACGCCGGCCGCCAAGGCGAAACCGAAGAAAAAAGCTCCGGCGGCCAACGCGGGCAAAGCCACCCGCAAATCAGAGGCCGCCAAACCATTGTCCAAAAAACGTCCGGCGACGACCGGGAAGCCGGCCGATCCGGGGAAAAAGCGCCTGGCCAAGGCCGGCCCGCGCCCGGGGACCAAAACCGCGAAAGCCGCTGCCAAAAAATCCCCGGCCAAAGCCGCCACCGGCCGCCCACCGAAGAAAGATACCGCGGCGGCCGCCCGCTCATCGGGGGCCGCCGCGGCGGAAGTCCCGGCCGCGACCGCCGCCGTCACGAAGCCGGCGACCGCGGCCATTCCCAAGGCCACGGAATAAGCCCTCCTCTGAATCATAAACCGCGACCCGCCGCCCTGGCGACGCTTCGAAAGCCCGTGAACACGGGCCGCCCGGCACCCCGGTTGCAGAGCCTTCCTTCACCATCAGGTCACCGCGTCCGCGCACCCACTCATTTCAGGTCGCTTTCCTCGAAACGGGCGTGGCGGATGACGGTTCGGTCGTCGGAGGTGAATGTCACGTGAATCGTCCCGTCGCGCGTCTGGACCGCGGTGGGATAGGAAAACGATCCGGGGCCGGAAGCCAGATCGAGGCGGCGCGGCCAGGTGCGGCCTCCATCAATCGAAAGGACGGCCCGCAGCGGGCTGCGCTCATCCATGCTGTGGTTGTAGACAAAGAGCAGGGCACCGCTTTTCAAACGGATCAATTCCACGGAGGCATTCGGATTGGGGAAGTCGGTTTCGATGCCCGGTGACCACGTGCGCCCGCCGTCGCTTGATTCGGTCCGCACGACAAACCCGTCCCGGCCCGGTGAATAATCGCCGCCGCGGCGGCACAGCGCGAGCAGCCGCCCGGGTTCCAGCTCCACTGCGGCCGCCTGCAGATTGCCCATGCGTGAGAGCACTTTTTCCGAACGCGACCAGATCCGGGCCACAGGATCATAGCGCAGGAAAACCGATCCGGTATCGGGTGCGGTGAATTCGGTGTCAGCCCCCGTCTCGTGATAGATCGGCAGAAGGTACTGACCGTCACTCAGGACGATCGGCCGGCTGCGCACCATAGTGCCTTCGTCAAAGGTCACCATGAAGGTGTCGGACCACGTCAGCCCGCGGTCATCCGAAACCTTGGCCCCGATGCGCGAGGTGGACCACGTTTCGCCGGGCCGCACCACAAAAAACAGCCAGACCCGGTGATCCGGCGCCTGCCAGAGAACCGGATTGCCCATCGAATACATCGGATTGCGGGCCAGAACGACCGGTCGCGTCCATTCCTTCTCCCCCTGCGGACGCCGCGCCCCGAAGACCGCCGTCTCCTTTTCATATTCGCCGCCGCCGCCATAATACGCGATCATCAGATCACCGTTGTCCAGCTCGGTGAGCGTCGACGGGTGCTTGTACCGTCCGGTCGGCGTTTCGGGTCCGAAAACCGGGTCGATCACCAGGTCCGCAGACGCCCGAGGCCCTGCCCCCACCGTTGCCAGCAGCGCGAAAGCCAAGGCTATGGCGCCGGCCCGACCGGAGAAATCCGGGAGTTTTGTTATCATGCCGCCAGCATGACGAAACCTGCCGCCGGGGCCAAGCCCGGAATCAGGCAGAGTTCGGAAAGCAGCGCCGCCACCTTCCGCATCAGCATTCTCCGCATCAGCACTCAATTCCGCGCCGGTTCCGGCAGCGGTCCCAGTCCCGGCCGCTCCATCGGATCATCCGGACCAAACGGAGCGGGAGTTGCCGGACGGGAAGGGGCCGGCTTCTTCGGTGGTTCGGGACGCCGGCGCGGAGGGGGCGGCGTGTCCAGAGAGGCCTCGCGCTCGATGGCCGGATCAAGGCGGCCGACCACGGCCCCGTCAGGCAAGGGGGCCCCGGGCGGCAGGCGGCCCGCCGAACCAGCGGAAGCCGCCACCGCCGGTGCCGCCGGCGCACGCCGGGCCAAGGCTTCGGGTGTCACGGCTTCGCCGATGCGACGGATTTTCTTCTCCTTGTCGAT
>JALRGF010000113.1 GCA_023253495.1 Verrucomicrobiales bacterium | reverse complement strand
ATCCACAAGCCGCCCCTCACCGGGCGGCTATTTTTTTGGCGCACGCCCGCCGGGCAGGTGCCCCGCGGAGGCGCGGAGGGAAACGACAGGATCGGCCCGCCCTCCCTCTCTGCGGGCCCCGCGCCTCCGCGGGAACCCCGTCCCTTCCCGCGCCTCCGCGGGAAACAGTCCACGGGGGCACTGCGGGCAATTCCGGGATTGCCGCCAGCGGGAGGCCGATCAAGGATGGGGTGATGAAATACTGGAGGATTCAATTGATAGGCGTGGCGCTGCTGGGCGGACCGGTGGTGCTGCCGGCGGCGACCGAAGCGACTGGTGCCGGGGCGCCGGGGTATCTGAGCGACTGGCGGAAGCGGATGCGGCCGCAGGTTCCGCGCGGGTATGTGTGTTCGCCGGCGGGCGAGCCGCTGGTCATTGACGGGAAGCTCGATGAGGCCGCGTGGGCCGCGGCTCCTTGGACATCGCAATTTGTAGACATTGAGGGTGACGCCAAGCCGAAGCCGCGGTTCCGGACGCGGGCGAAGATGCTCTGGGACGACACGTATTTCTATGTGGCGGCCGAGCTGGAGGAGCCGCATGTCTGGGGCACGATCACGCAGCATGATGCAGTGATTTTCCAGGACCCTGATTTCGAGGTGTTTATCGATCCGAATGGGGATTCGCACGAGTATTACGAATTCGAGATGAATGCTTTGAATACCGGGTGGGATCTGTTTCTGCCGAAGCCGTACAAAGATGGCGGACCGGCCCTCAACGAGTGGGAGATCCCCGGGCTCAAGACGGCGGTCCATGTCCGGGGCACCCTCAACGATCCGTCGGACGTGGATGAGGCATGGACAGTGGAGATTGCCATTCCGTGGAAGGTGCTGGGTGAGCATGCGCACCGCCCGTCCCCTCCGCAGCCGGGCGACCAGTGGCGCGTCGGGTTTTCGCGCGTGCAGTGGCAGACCGAGATCAAGGACGGAAAGTACGTGAAGATCCCGGGGGTGCCGGAGAACAACTGGATCTGGTCGCCGCAGGGGGTGGTCGACATGCATCGGCCGGAGCGGTGGGGGTACGTTCAGTTCACACGCACCGCGCCGGGCACGGTGCCATTTGTCCCGGACGTGTCAGCTCCGGCCCGCGACGCGCTTCAGGAGGTTTATTATGCGCAGAAGGACTTCGCCAAGGCGAACGGCCGCTGGGCGGGCAGCCTTGACGAGCTGGGTTTGAGCGTAAAGGCGCTCGGCGGGTTGAGTCCGCGGGCGTTGACAGTGACGGCGGACGGCTGGCACTGCACGGTGGACATGGCCATGCCCGGAGGGACGACGCGCCGGTGGTCGATCCGTCATGATTCCCTGATCCGCGAAATCAGCACACCATGAAAACTATCCTGCTTTGTCTTGTCCTGAGCCTTTCCCTGACGGCCACGCGGGGCGAAACCACCGTCTGGTGGCCGGCGGCCACGGAAAGCGCCCTGGCGGCGGCCGGCGATAACCGTTCCGAACTGGTCCGGGCGCTGACCGGGGTGCCGGCCGACCAGCGGGAGTCGATGCAGTTTCTGATCGACAACATGCCGGCGGTCGACCGGACCACCCTCAAGGCGGATTTTCTGCTCCGGCACGTGGCCGACGCTCATCAGGCGATGGCGCGGGCGCCATGGGCGTCGTTGGTGCCCAAGGACATTTTTCTCAACGATGTGCTGCCCTATGCCAGCCTGAACGAGGCGCGGGACGGCGGGCGGCCTCGCTTGCGCGAGCTGGCCGCGCCGCTGATTGACGGCTGCACCACGCCGGCGGAGGCGGCGCATGTCCTCAACCAGAAGCTTTTCGGAGTGGTCAACGTCCGGTATTCCACGACGCGCAAAAAACCGGACCAGAGCGCGCTCGAGAGCATGGCCAGCGGCGTGGCCACCTGCAGCGGGTTGTCGATCCTGCTGGTCGACGCCTGCCGGGCTGTCGGGATTCCGGCGCGGGTGGTCGGCACTCCGATGTGGACGAACCTGCGCGGCAACCACACGTGGATCGAGGTGTGGGATGGCGGGTGGCATTTTGCCGGGGCGGCGGAGCCGGATGGCGCCGGACTGAACCGCGGGTGGTTCGTCGGCGACGCGGCCAAGGCGGACGACAGCCAGCCGCGTCACCGCATTTATGCCAGCAGTTTCCGGAAGACAGGGCTGAGTTTTCCACTGGTGTGGGACCGCCGGATCGACTGGGTGCCGGCGGTCAACGTGACCCCGCGGTACACGGGCGCGGCCCCGGCGGAGCACGCGGGAACCGTGCGGGTGCTGGTGCGGGTGCTGGACCGGCCAGGCGGCCGACGGCTGGCGGCGCGTGTCGAGGTAACCGACCCCGCGGCCGCCAACCGCTGCTGGACCGGCACCAGTCGGGATGAATCCGCTGACTTGAACAATATTCTGCCGTTTCTGCTGCAACCGGGGGCGGCGTACGTGCTGCGGATCGAGCACGCGGGGCAAACACGCACCCGTCCCCTGACTCCCGGGACCGACCCCGAACAGATTGTCACCGTGGTGTTGTCGGAGGAGGGGGCGTCATCGGAGCGGGAGACGGAAACGAAGGAAACGTCGCAGCGCGGCGCCTCGCCGCAGTGGCGCGGTCCGCGCGGCAACGGCGTGGCCGAGGGCAGCGGTTATCCGCTGACGTGGAGCGAGACCGAAAATGTCGCCTGGAAAACGCCGTTGCCGGGACGCGGCTGGTCGTCGCCGGTGGTGGCGGACGGGATGGTCTGGGTGACGACGGCGCGGGAGGTGCCGGCCACGCCGGAGCAGGCGGCGCAGCGCCTGAAAACCAATACCGGCGACCAGCCACTGACGCTGCTGGCCGAAGTGCGCTTGCACGCGCAGGCGGTGGATGCGGCCACCGGCCGGCTGGTCCACGACATCGAACTGCTGGTCGTTCCGGACCCGCAGTGGGTGCACCAGCAGAACAGCTATGCCTCACCGACGCCGGTGCTGGCGGACGGGCGGCTCTATGCGCATTTCGGCACCTTCGGCACGGCGTGTGTGGACACGGCGACCGGCTCGGTCATCTGGCGCAACCAGGAAATCCGGCTCATGCACGAGAACGGACCGGGCAGCACGCCGGTCGTCTGGCGCGACAAGGTGATTTTTCATGCGGACGGCAGCGACACCCAGCGGGTGGTCGCCCTGGAAGCGGCGACCGGGAAGCTGGCGTGGGAGACGAAGCGATCGGGCGCGCTGCACGAAAACCCGCAGCTGCAGAAAAGTTATGCGACGCCGGTCGTGCTGGAGCGCGACGGGCGTCCGGTGCTTTTCAGCAACGGGGCGGACTGGATCTACGGCTACGATCCGGCGACGGGTCAGGAGCTGTGGCGCCGGGCGTACGGGGAACTCGGATTTTCCCTGAGTGCGCGGCCGGTGGAGACTCATGGATTGGTCGTCTTCAGCACGGGCTTCATGAAGCCGGTGCTGCAGGCGGTGAGGTGCGGCGCTTCCGGTGAGCCGGAGCTCGTCTGGTCGGTGACGAAGAACGCACCGACCATTCCTTCGCCTCTGGCAGTGGGGGACGAGGTGTTTTTCCTGGCGGACCAGTCGATGGCGTCGTGTGTCGATGCGCGCACCGGCGAAGAACGGTATCGCGAGCGGCTGGGGGGAAATTTTAATGCCTCGCCGGTGGCCGCCGATGGCCGGATTTACGCCACGTCGCGCGAGGGCGTGACCCATGTGCTGGCGGCGGGTCCGGAATTCCGGAAACTGGCCGAGAACCGCCTGGACGGCCAGCAGTGGGCGACCATGGCAGCGGTCGACGGCGCGTTTTTCATCCGCACCGATTCCGCGCTCTACAAAATTTCCACATCCCAACCATGACCCACGAACAACGACTCGCCTCACTCTCGCTGGAGCTCCCGCCCGCTCCGAAACCGGTTGCCGTCTACCGCCCGGTCGTGGTGGTCAACAACCTGGCCTATGTCTCCGGCCACGGACCGGTGCGCACCGACGGCTCGCTCATTGTCGGGCGGGTCGGCACGGACCTCACACAGGACGAGGGCTACGCGGCGGCCCGCCAGGTCGGGCTGGCCATCCTTTCGACCCTGCGGGCGCACTTCGGGTCGCTCAATGCGATCCACCGCGTCGTCAAGACGCTTGGCATGGTCAATTCCGCCCCGGATTTCCTCGAGCATCCCAAGGTCATCAACGGATGCAGCGACCTGTTCGCGCTGGTCTTCGGCGACGAACACGGCATCGGCGCGCGCAGCGCCGTGGGCATGGGGCCCCTGCCCGGTAACATCGCCGTGGAAATCGAGGTCATTTTTGAACTCGCCTGACCGATGACGCCACTTCCGCCGATGCCCGCCGCCGTGGGCGCCCTCCCCTCGCCGGCCCTGGTTCTGCATTGGGACTCGGTGGAGGAAAACCTTCGGCGGATGCTGGCCATGGCCCCCTCGGCCGAACGGTTGCGTCCGCACGTCAAGACGCACAAGCTGCCGCAGATCGTCGCCCGGCTGGCCGAGCTCGGCGTGACCAAAGCGAAGGCCGCGACCATTGCCGAAGCGGAAATGGCGGCCGCGGCCGGGGCCACCGATGTGCTGCTGGCCGCGCCGCTGGTCGGGCCGGCTACCGGCCGTCTGATCGCGCTGATGCGGGCCTTTCCGAAGGTCGTTTTTGCCGGGCTGGCCGATGATCCGGTGGCGCTGGCGGCGGTGGAGACTGAGGCCGCGGCCGCCGGTATCAAAATCCGGGTGATGATCGACCTCGATGTCGGCCAGCACCGGACCGGTATCGCCCCGGCCGCGGCGCCGGCGCTCTATCGCCAGTTGGCGGCCAGCGCGCATCTCGTGCCAGCCGGCCTGCATGCGTATGACGGGCATTTGCATCAACGAATGGCCGCGGAGCGTGCCGCCGCCTGTGACGCGGCCTTTGCGCCGGTGGCGGCACTGGCGGCCGCCCTGCGGGGTGACGGGCTGCCGGTGCCGGCGGTGGTGGCCGGGGGCACTCCGACCTTTCCCATGCATGCCCGGCGGCCGGAGGGAGAATGCAGCCCGGGTACCTGTGTGCTGTGGGACGCCGGATACGCCGACCACCTGCCGGATCTCGATTTTCTGACGGCCGCCTTCCTGGTGGCGCGGGTAATCAGCCGTCCGGCGCCCGACCGCCTGTGTCTCGACCTCGGTCACAAGGCGGTGGCCAGCGAGATGGCGCACCCCCGGGTCGTTTTTCCGGCGTTGCCGGATGCCGCACCGGTCATGCACAATGAGGAGCACCTGGTGCTGCAAACGGGCCGGGCCGCGGAATTCCCCGTCGGCACGGTGCTGGTCGTAGCTGCCCATCGTCTGCCTCTTCG
>JALRGF010000085.1 GCA_023253495.1 Verrucomicrobiales bacterium | reverse complement strand
CCAAAGCCACCCTCACCACCGTCCCCCACGCCAGCGTGGACGGCGCCCTCGAACTCGCCGCCACCCTCGCCGCCACCCTCGCCGCATCCCCCAAGTCCTCCGGAAAATCGGCCCGACCGATCCGCCTTCCGGACCGTCCGCCCCTCCCACCCTGGGCACCCCTCACCGCCCTCCGCGATTCGCCCACCGAAGAGCGCAACCCACGCTCGTCCGCCCTCGACACCATGCCTCTGGTCCAGGCCGTCCGCCTGATGCTCGACGAGGAAAGCCGCGTGCCTGATGCCCTGCTGAGCGAACGGCACACCATCGTCGCTGTCACCAAACGTATCATCCATGCTTTTCAAAACTCCGGACACCTTTTTTACGTCGGCGCCGGAACCAGCGGCCGCCTCGGGGTGCTCGACGCCAGTGAGTGCCCACCCACCTTCCGCTCCCCCCGCGAACAAGTCCAGGGCCTGATCGCCGGCGGCCCACGCGCCCTCTGGAGCGCCGTCGAAGGTGCTGAAGACGACGCGGACGCCGGTGCCGAGGCCTTGCGCCACCGCCGCGTCAACTCCCGCGACATCGTCGTCGGCATCGCCGCCAGCGGACGCACCCCATACGTGTGGGGCGCTCTCGCCGAGGCGGATCGACGCGGAGCCACCACAGTGATGATTTGTTTTAATCCCAGCGTTAAAACAACTATCAAAACATTGTCACGCAACGTATTCCGACCTGATTTTGTGATCGCTCCAAACCTCGGACCGGAAGTCCTCACCGGCTCCACCCGCCTCAAGGCCGGCACCGCCACCAAACTCCTCCTCAATATCTTCACGACTTTGGCCATGAGCCGCTCCGGCAAAGTCATCAGCAACTTGATGATCGACCTCAATCCGTCCAACGTCAAACTGCGCGACCGTGCCGAACGGATTCTCATGGCCCTGACCCGAGCCGGGCGGGAGGAAGCGCGTCAGGCCCTTGAGAAGTCCGGTTGGGTTGTAAAAACCGCCTATAAAGCGTTGCAAACCAAATGACTCAGTTTTCAGTTCTTGAGGATACGTGGAGTGCTCGCGCTGACGGCTCCTATGGCGCTGCCGTCTGCCTCTGGACCGACGACGGTCCCGCGGTCTCGCTCGTTGCCGACCGGATGTCCCGCGAGGACACCGCCCCCCTTTGGTCCGAAGACACCTTAGTCCCGGTCTGGTCGACCACCAAAGGGCCCGCCGCCGCTACCCTGCTGTACTGCCTCGACCGTGCGCACCTGTCGCCATCGACCCCGGTCCACCACGTCTGGCCGGAACTCGGGGTCGACATCAGCTTTACCCAACTCCTCTCGCACCAGGGCGGCCTGCCCGCGCTGGATGTGGAGGCTTCCGTTTTCGACCACGAAGCCGCCGTGATCGCCGTGGAGCGGCAGTCCCCGCACTGGCGCCCCGGCACCGCCCACGGCTACCACCCCCGGACGTTCGGCGTGCTGCTTGACGAATGCGTGCGCCGTCTGTGCGGCGCTCCGCTTGGGGAGGTCTGGCACCAGGCGATTGCCGAGCCGCTGAAGCTCGACTTCTGGATCGGCCTGCCCGCCAGCGAGGACTATCGAGTCGCCACCGTCACCCCGGGACGGCCAGCACCAAAACCTGAGGAACAGGAATTTGTCGCTGCTTTTTCCGACCCGGCCAGCCTGACCCGCCGCGCCTTCACCAGCCTGCGCGGGCTCCATGCCACCGCCGATTTCAACCGCCCGGAAGCGCGCCGTCTCGGCCAGCCGGCATTCGGCGGCCTGGCTTCCGCCCGCGGTCTGGCGCGATTCTACCACGCTCTCGCCACCGGCGATGGCGGTATCTTTTCCGAGGCGGTTCGCGCCGCGGCCGAATCAACCGTGGTCGAGGGCCCGGACCTCGTCCTGCACCTGCCCACCGCCTTCAGCGCCGGGTTCCAGAAAGACCCCATGACCCCGGACGGCCGGAAACACCGCCACCACTACGGCCCGAGCCCGCGCGCCTTCGGTCACCCCGGAGCGGGCGGCAGCCTGGCCTTCGGCGACCCTGAGCACCGGGTCGGTTTCGGCTAT
>JALRGF010000028.1 GCA_023253495.1 Verrucomicrobiales bacterium | reverse complement strand
CGCGGGCGGAATACCTGGCGGAGACCGGGGCGCGGTTGTACCGCCGGCTGCCGGTGGGCGCGCCCGTCCTCAACCCGGTGCACGCGGTATTGCCCGGCCGCCGGAACAACCCGGCCGAACCCGGCAGCGGCATTCGGCCGCTGGCGGTGTACGGGCCGATTCACTATCAGGAACTGCCGGAATTGTTCGCCGATTTTCTGGCCAGCCTGACCGGCAAGTCGCCGAGCACGACCGGGGCGGGCAGCGAGGGGGCGCTGACCAAAGGTCCATTCAATGCTCTCCATCCGATCCACGACCTCAATGCCGCGCTGCTCAGCTTCATTCTCACCGGCACGCCCGTTTTCACCACGGCGGCCGGGCACATCGGACGGCAGTTCCGCGTCGAACACGACCTTTCGCTGATCGTGCCGGAAGTCTGGGCGCGCCTTCATCTGCATGAACGCGATCCCGAGTGGCTGCTCGACCACGGGTGCCTCGAGCCGGTCCGCGACTTCGTGCACGGTGGCCGCACCATCGAAGCCAGCCGACTCGGCTACCGCATCACTTCGACGTTCGTCGTGCAGTTTTTCGGTCGCGTCTTCGCCGACCCGGCCGCCGTGCTCACCGCCGCGCAACTGCGGCCCGAGCTGCAGGACGTCGATGACTTTGCCGCCGGCATCGAACATATCGTCGATGGCCAGCGGAAAGCGGCCGCGTTGTATTTCGACGACGGAGGGGTGGAGCTGGCGGTGCCTCCGCTGGCCGCGCTGCTGGAAATTCTCGCGCAGGGTCACTGGCGGGGGAAAACGCTCAAGGATCCGGAATTCCGCGCTTTGTTTCAGGCTGAAACGGTGCTCGCCAGCGGGTGGTACCGCGACCGCCTGGAGGCCCGGCTGGCCGCCGACCGCCGCCGGTACGCGCGTCACGCCGACGACCTGCGGCGGTTTCTCGACCGCCGGCTCCGCCTGCACCCGTCCGAACGCGCTGTTTTTCAGACGCGTCTGGCGGAAGTTGAGCACGAATTGGTGGCGCTGGAGCGCGAGGCCGCCGTCGAGCGGTACGCCGGCACCCTCGGCGTCTCGCCCGGGTTGGTGGCCGGGTAATCAGCACGGAGAGGCATATGGCGAGAGGTACGGGGTCGGCGGCCGGGAGACCGGGCGTGGGAGGTGGGGCTGGCCTTCCAGGTCGGTCGGCGGCGGGCGCGTTCGCAGTGCGGTCCGCCCCACCTCCTGACGCGCGGGCGTTGAGAAGGGACGTGGGAGGTGGGACGCGACCTCAGTGCGGCCCGTTCCCCGCCTGCTTTTGTGCGTGCCTGGGGCGCGAGCCGTGGGGGTATGCGCTGTGCGGAGCGCGTGGTTCTGGTGCGTGGTTCTGGTGCGAGGTTCTGGTGCGTGCCCCCCCACGGCGTGCGGCCTGCATCCTGTGGAGCATCGCACCGGCAGAGCCGTGGGGCACGCGGCTTGAGGAGGCGAAGAAGTTTCTGGCGGCAGACGTCTTCACCGCCGGCGTGCCCGGAGGTCCCGCCCCACCTCGAATGCCCTGAGTGGACCGTTTCAACTCCATACGTGCGGGTGTTGAGGAAAGCGGTATCGGGACGGGTGCTGTGGCGGCCCTGGATGGCGTGGCTGTTCCGGAGAGGGAGGCAAAAAATCGCCTCCCCAAATGCGGAATTCAGGATAGGATTAAGCCCATGAAAGGTCCTTATACATTCACGTTGAGGGTAGTGGCGGTGCTGGGTCTGGTGGGCGGGGTGCTGGCGCAGGATCGGCTGGCGGCTGACGCCATGGTGCAGGCGCAGATCCGGCTGCGGGAATCGCGGGTGGCGGCCAAGGAGGAATTGTTGCGGACGACCGATGCGCGACTGGAGAAGGGGATTGCCGAGCTGGTGGGGTTGCTGCAATCGGCGAATGATTCGGCGGAGAGCCGGACGCGGGTGACGCTGCTCAAGGAGCAGGTGGCCAAATCGCTGGCGAAAAGTATCGGGTATTACCGGCAGAAGCGGCAGGAGACGCGGGCGGCGCTGGAGCGACCGGACCTTGGGTATGCGCCGGATGACCTGCGCAAGGGGCTGGCGGCGCTCGACGAGCGGATCGAGAAACGCATTGCCCAGATCATCGAGATCACGCGGTCGCTGGCGGTTCACCAGGAGTTTGAGAAGTATCTCGTTGAATACGACGACGACGAGCGCGGCTGGGACCGCGATCACAAACATTATCGCAAGAGCGAGGAGTGGTCGCAGAACCGGCGGGTCACGGCGTTGACGGATCAGGACCGCCGGCAGGTTGAGGAGGCGTTGCAGAAAAACCTTGAGGAACTCGACCGTCGTGAGCGCGATTTGAAATCGCGTCTGGCGGCGGCCACCGGCGTGACGAAGGATTTGCTGGAGGAGGATCTGGCCGCGGTGCAGCGCCAGCAGGGGATTCGGGCGGAGCAGGCGAGTGAGCTGCGGGTGCCTACGGCGGCGTCGGCCACGGCGGTCGATCTGGAGCGGGCGCGCGAGCTGCAGTCGCTGGTCAAAGACATGAGCGATGACCTGCGCGAGGACTTTTTCGACATTTTCCGGCTCTACAACGAGCTGCTGGTCGAGCGCCGCGATCTGGCGCGGCTCAAGGGACAGGTGGCGGCCCCGAAATAAGCCGGGACCGGACGCGGTGACGCAGGAGCGGCTGCCGGGAACAGCCGGAGGACCGGTCACTGGGGGCGGCCGGGTGGTTCCGGTGCGGGCAGGGCGGTCGGGCGGCATTGGCGGGAAAAATCGGCCGTTGAAAGTGGTCTGGCCCTCATTGCGGGCTGGCCGGGGGCGGGGCGGTCGGGTACTTTTTCGGATATTCACCCCTTGATTGCCGCCTGATGAACCGATTGTTCCCCCTGCTCCTCGCCTTGTTTCCTGCGGCCGTCCCGGCCGGCGTGGTCATCAACGAGATCCACTGCGACTCCGAGCCGAATCCGTTGAAGTCGGAGTTTGTTGAATTGTTCAATGACGGTGCGGCGCCGGTCGATGTGGGCGGGTGGCGGTTCAGTGACGGGATCGAGTATGTGTTTCCGGCGGGCACGGTGGTGCCGGCGGGCGGGTATCTGGCGGTGGCCGAGGATCTGGCTGGTTTCGGCCGGGCGTACGGGGCCTCGGCACGGCCGCAGGTGATTGCGCACTGGGGATTTGATGAAACGTCGGGCGCGACGGCGGCCGAGAGCACCGGGGTGCCGAACGGGGCCGGCGAAGTGAAGACCGGCGTGGCCAGCGGGGGGGTGGATCAGGCGGCCGAAGGAAAGTTTGGCGGCAGCGGGGTGTCGATTGACGGGGCAGCCGGCAGTTACCTGACGATCCCGCATCTCGATGCGTTGTGGGCCGGCAGTTACACGGTGGCGGCGTGGGTGAAGCCGGCGGACACCACGGTGAACGCCATCCTCGCCGACCTCTCGGCACCGCAGGCGTTTCTATTCAGCGTGGATACGGCCGCCCGCATGAGCCACCGTCACTCGGCAGCCGCGCCGGCGACCACGGCCGTCTGGACCGGGTCGGGCGGAACCATCCAGCCGGGTGTCTGGCAGCATGTGGCCGCGGTGTGGGACCGCGAGTCGCAGGTCGGGCGCGTGTATCTCAATGGCGAGCTGGTGTACCGCGCGGTGATCGGCAAGATGCCGGCCGAACTGAACATGGTGCGCAATGCGCGCCCGTGGCATATCGGGCGCAAACAGGACACCAATGATTGCTTCAACGGGCTGCTGGACGAGCTCTGGGTCGTACGCGGCGCGCTGCCCGGCGCGGCCATCGGCACGCTGATGAACGAAAACCGGGTGGTGGCCACGGAGGCGGTGGATCTGGCCGATGTGGTGTCCGGAGGCACCGGATCGCGGCCGGGGACCTCGGCGGACCGCGGGCTGGATGCGGCGACCGGTGAATTCCGGCCCGGTCTGGGCGAGGGAAACCATGTGCCCGCCACGCCGGGAGGCTATTTCCCGGTGGCGCACCCGTGGATTGACGGGGTGTTTGTGCCGGACGGCACGCTGACGGCCGGCCAGCCGGTGACGACCACCGGACTGACGGCGGTGGTGGGTTCCGGCGACGGCGATCCGACGCCCGGGTACTGGATCAATGGAGGCGGGCTGCTCGGGGACCCGAGCAAGGTCAATGGGACCAATTCGTTCTATCTCCCGAAATATCTTGATGAGCCGCTGACCCATTCCGTGCTGACGGCGATGACGCAAAAAGGGATCACCTTTGACCTCCCGGCGATCGAGGCGGCGCGGGGC
>JALRGF010000604.1 GCA_023253495.1 Verrucomicrobiales bacterium | reverse complement strand
GGGGGGGCGGCGGGTGCGCGCGGTCGGACGCGGTGGCGCAGGTGCGCCGGAATGACGCGGCGTGCGCCAGCCAGCGTCGCCCGTGCCGGGAGCGCCGGAGACAGGGACCATCCCTTCGATTTGCCGATGGAGGAAATTCCGGGCTTGCCACGGAGCGGCATCCGGGAGGCAGGATGCGGCAAGGGAGGAGAGGCGAGAGGGGGAATCCCGGAGGGGCCCGGTGACAGGGCGACGATGTTTTCTGGCGGAGCGGACGGGGCTCGAACCCGCGACCTCAGCCGTGACAGGGCTGCGCTCTAACCAACTGAGCTACCGCTCCTCAACCAAAAAACGGTCCCGGTTTTCAGAGATCCGGGCGAGAGGGAAAATAATCGACGATTCCCGGCCTGCAAGGGGATTTTGGTTTTCCGGTCGATTTGTCCTCAGGGGCGGCGGCGCTCCCAGTGTTCGATGGCAAAGGCGGTGCCGGTCGAGGTGTCGCGGCGCTCCGGTTCGCGGTGGCGGAGTGTCCAGTCGGCCTCCGAGATGGTGGGAAACCGGACGGTGCCGCCGCTGCGCAGGGCGAGGCGGGTGATCACGAGGCGATTGGCGTGGGGCAGGGTGCTGGCGTAGGTGCGGGCGCCGCCGATGACCACGAGTTCCGCGGCGCCGCCGCGGCGGGCGGTGTCGAGCGCGTCGGGCACGGTGGCGGCGAGGGTGATGGGGGTGGACGCGGGTGATTCCGGCGGGTGGACGGCGGCCGAGGTAAGCAGGATGACGCGGTGGTCCGGTTGGAACCAGCCGGTCATTTCCGCCAGCGTGGAGCGGCCGACGAGGAGCCATTGGCCGGCGCAGTAGGCGCGGAAATGGGCGGTCTCGTCGGGCACATGCCACGGCAGGCCGCCGTGGCTGCGGCCAATAGCGTGGTCCTCGTCGAGCGCGGCGATCAGGGTGAGGTTCATGGTGCCGGGAAGCCGGGCGGGTATCGCGCGGCGGAAGCGCCGGGCGCGGTGGCGGTCCGTCTATTTCCCGATCATTTCAGGCCGCTGTGGTTCAGGGCGTCGACCCCGTTCCACCGGCAGAGGGTGCGGAGGGTGCCGGAGACGTAGGATTTGGCGCTGCCGACGGCCTCGGGCAGCGACAACCCCCGGGCCAGACCCGCGGCCATGGCGGCGCTGAAGGTGCAGCCGGTGCCGTGGGTGCTGATCCCCTGGAAATACGGTCCGGTGAACGTTTGGGCCGGGCCCTCGCGCGGTTGCAGGACGTCGGTGGCCACGCTGCCGCGCAGGTGGCCGCCTTTGAGAAGGACCGCCGTGCCGAGCGCCAGCACGAGGTCGCGGGCGGCGGCGGCCAGGGCATCGGGGTGTCCGACCGGCCGTCCGAGCAGGGTGGCGGCCTCATCGAGGTTCGGGGTGATGACGTCGGCCAGGGGAAAGAGTGCCTCGCGGTAAGCCGCCACCGCGTCCTCCTCGATGAGCGCATCCCCGCTCGTCGCCACCATCACCGGATCAACCACCAGCCACGGGCGCTGGTCCGGTGGCAGCGCGGAAACCACCCGCGCGACCAGCCGGATGATCGGCGCCGACCAGAGCATGCCGGTTTTGATGGCGGCCACCGGAAAGGCGCCCAGCAGCAGGCGCAATTGATCCTCGACCATGGCCTCGTCAGCCGGCTGGATCCGTGACACCTTGCCGGGAACCTCGGCCACCAGACAGGTCGCCACCGTCAGCCCGTACACGCCGAGCGCGGAAAACGTCTTCAGATCCGCCTGCAGCCCGGCTCCCGCGGAGCAGTCGGAACCGGCAATGGTGAGGGCGACGGGCGGGGTGGTGAGCGATGGCGACATGGCGGGAAATCTAGGCGTCCGGCGCCCGGGGGAAAAGCGCGAACATTCTTTCCGGCCGTCGCCACGGCTGCGGGGATGAAGTCGCTGTGTTCTTCCGCTTGCGTCGGCGTGGCGCCCCGAGGATGGTCACCGTCTGAGCGGATATGAAGGCACACGAACTTCCGGGATTTACGGCGACGGTGGACGAGGTGATCTACATGGACAGCCTTGAGACGCCGCCGGACCGGCCCTATGCCTTCGTGTATTTCATCACGATCGCCAATAAATCGAAGGTCCCGCTGACGGTGAAAGGCCGGAAGTGGATCATTGAGTCGAAGAACCGGGAAAAACTGGTGGTGGAGGGCGACGGGGTGGTCGGGCAGACGCCGTACCTGCGGCCCGGCGAAGAATTTTCCTACAACAGCTACCACGTGGTGGCGACCGACAGCGCGGCTACCGGGAGTTTTCTGGCGGTGACGGACGACGGGCGGCCGGTCTTGACCCGGATTCCGCGGTTTGAGATGGCGGTGCCGTGACCGGTGGCCGGCGGCAGGCTTTCCCGGCGCCGGCTGGCGCCCTGTGATTCATGAATGCGTCTGTTCCCCCGCCGCTGCCTCCGGACGACGCCCCGCCCGCGCCGGGCGCCGGCTCGCGGCGAGACGGGATCGCGGCGGCTCTGGTGATTGCCGCGTGTGTGGTCTGGGCGATGATCGGGGTGGCCCGGGACAAGGCGGCGGAGGGGGCGGACGCCGGAGCGGGCACCGTGCGTCTGGAGGCCGAGGTGGGCGCGCGGTATCTCGTGGGCATGAACTCGCTGATCGGGCCGATGCTGGTGGCGGCCGGGCAGCCGAAAGACACGTGGCTGGTCGCGTTGGAGGCCGAGGCGCGCTCGCCCCGGCAGCGGCTGGAGCTCGACATCCTGCGGCGCGAGCTGACTGGCGGGGTGGCGGACGCGGCGCGCACTCCGGTTCCCGCGGCGGCGGGAGCGGAGGACCGTCGCGACTGGGAAACGTGGCGGGCGATCCAGGCGGCGGACGCCTCCGGGGTGCCGGTGGCCGAGGCGGACCGCAAGCGATTCGAGGAGCGGCTCGGGTGGTTCGCCCGGCTGGCCCTGAGCCGCGGGGCGTCGGCGGATGCTCCGGCGCGGGTCGCGGTGCTGCGGCAGGCGCGGCGGACGTTTGTCGGGAGTGTGGTCCTGATGGTCGGGGCAGTGGGAGCGCTTCTGACCGGTGGCGGGCTGGCGCTCTGGGCGTTGACGCGCTGGGCGCGCGGGCTCGGGCGCTGGCAGTTTGAGGCGGGGGATCGTCCGGTGGTGGCGGCCACCGGCGGGTCGGTCTGGCTGGAGACATTTGCCGTGTACCTCGCGTGGATGGTGCTGGGCGGGGCGCTGGCCGACCGGTTGCCGGCCGCCTGGGCGCCGTGGCCGCAGGCGATCGCGTTTCTCGGCGGGGCCGGTTTCGGGGTGTGCTGGCCGGCGTGGCGCGGGCTGACCGGGGCGGCGTGGCGGGCGGGTTTCGGGTGGTCGCGCGGACGCGGGGTGTGGCGTGAAATCGGGGCGGGGGTCGTCGGGTACCTCGCCGGTCTGCCGGTCATCGCGGCCGGGGTCGGAATGACGCTGGTACTCACGCTGGCCGCCAAGGCCGACGCCTCACACCCGATCAACCATCTGACCGGTGCTGCGCCGCCGGTGCTCGTGTTTCTCGGATTTCTGGCGGCGGTGTGGGCCCCGGTCGTTGAAGAACTGTTTTTCCGCGGCGCGTTTTATGCCGCCTGGCGCCAGCGCTGCGGGCGCTGGGTTTCCGGGGTGCTGACCGGGGTGATCTTCGCCGCGGTTCACCCGCAGGGGTGGACAGCGATTCCGGCGCTGGGCGCGGTCGGGCTCGTCTTCGCCCTGCTGCGCGAATGGCGCGGGTCCATCCTCGCGCCGATGACGGCGCATGCGCTGAACAATGGGACGTTGTTCGCCATGATGCTGGTGGTCATGCGGTGAGGGAGGGACGAGGGACCTGAGGGACCTGAGGGACCCGAGGGACCCGAGGGACCCGAGGGGAAACCTAGCGGGTGCGGTCCCGGGCGATGCGGTTTTCGAGCCAGCGGGCGTCGGGGGTCACGGCGATCGGGCGGTAGACGCGGAGGTGGTCGATGCCGAACAGGCTGGCTGGCTGGACGAGGAATTCCGTATTCACGCCGAGCAGGCGGCCGTCGCGGTCGACGAGCGGTCCGCCGCTGTCGCCGCGCAGGAGCGGCGCGGTGTGTTCGATGAGGCGCCATGGGGTGCCGCGGGCGTCGTGGCGCCACGGGCTGACGGCCTGCAACCGGCCGCGGCTCTGGTTCTGGCGGACGTGGCCGAAACCGGCGGTCCAGACGCGGGCGCGGACCGGCAGCCCGGCAGCCTCGGCCAGGGGAAAAAATGCCTGGTGATGGACGGGGGCGTGGATCAGCGCGAGATCGGGACCGCCGCGCGCGGTGTCGCCTTTCCACACCACCCGCGCCGGAGCCACCGCCACGCCGGTGCCGGTCGAGCGGACAATCTGCAATGGGGCGTCGCCGACGGCGTGGGCGGCGGTCAGAAAATACCCGTCAGCGGTGATGGCGGCCGCGCTGGAGACGCCGCCGCCGGCGTCCGGGGTCGGGTGCCAGCCAACGAGGGCCGATTGGCCGTCAGCGGCGACCTGTGTCGTCACCCGGCCGCCGCCGCCGAGCAGCAGGGCCGTCCGGAGGTTCACGTACGCGGCCGCAGGGGTGCCCGCAATCCGGTCGCCATCGACCGCCGCCTGGCTGAGCGCCTTGCGGGTCCGGAGCAGGCGGGTCGTGCGCCGGTCCCAGTCGGCCTCGCTGACCGCAGGCGCGGCGCACCCGGCCAGTGTCGCGGCCAGGGCGACGGCCAGAACGGCGGTGGCCGGACGGGCGGTCGCCGCGGAAAGCGGCCGGGGCGGGCAGGGGGGTGCGGGCATGGCGGGCGAGCGGTAGTCCGGGGTTGGACGGGGCTGGTAGTGGTAAATTACGCTGGCCACGGGTGTCCAGACGAGTCCGGCGGCGGGGGGAGCGTGGCTTATTCTCCGAAGGCTTCGCGCTGCTGCTCGACCATGTGCCAGTAGCGGCCGCGCAAGGCCATCAACTCGTGGTGGGTCCCCTGTTCCATGAGGCGGCCCTTGTCGAGTACGACGATGATGTCGGCGCGGGCGATGGTGCTGAGGCGGTGCGCGATGGTGAATGTCGTGCGCCCGGCTTCGAGGTGTTCGATGGCGGTCTGGATGAGGCGTTCGCTGTGGGTGTCGAGCGCGCTGGTAGCCTCATCGAGGATGAGGATCTGGGGGTCGGCGACGATGGCGCGGGCGATCGACAGCCGTTGCCGCTGGCCGCCGGAAAGGCGGGTGCCGCGTTCGCCGATCGGGGTGTCGTAGCCCAGGGGCAGCTCGGAAATGAATTCATGCGCGTTGGCCTGCCGGGCCGCGGCCACGATCTCGTCGCGCCCGGCCTCCGGGCGTCCGTAGGCGAGGTTTTCCGCGATTGTGCCGTCGAAGAGGAAGGTGTCCTGACTGACGATGCCGAGCAGGCGGCGGTAGCTGTGCAGGCGGATTTTTTCCAGCGGGATGCCATTGAGCAGGAGCCGCCCGCCGGTCGGCCGGTAAAAGCGGGCCACCAGATCGGCAATGGTGGTTTTGCCGGCCCCGCTGGCTCCGACCAGGGCGACGGTCGCTCCGGCCGGCACGGTCAGGTTGAAATCGTGGATGGTCCGGGATTCCGGGGAGTAGCCGAAGTCGACGTGATCGAAGACGAGTTCGCGGACTTCGGCCGGGGCGTCAACAGCGTCCGGCGGATCTTCGAGTTCATCGGGTTCGCGCAGGTGGTCGAAGACGCGGTCGACGGCGGCCAGGCTTTTCTGGAGGTCGCCGAACGTCTGCACGATCATGTACACCGGTCCCATGAGCATGCCGGTGAAGCCCATCATGCCGGTGATCTGGCCGATGCTGGCGGTGCCGTCGAAGAGCATGCGGCCGCCGAAATACAGCACGGCGACGTTGGCCAGCGGGATGAGCACGCTCCAGAGGATGTGGACGACGCTGGTGTAGCGGACGCCGAAGAGATTCAGGCGGGCGAGGGCGTGCTGGCTGGCGGCGTACCGGAGCTCCTCGGCCTCCTCGCGCTGGAAGTCGCGGACGACGCGCACGCCCCCGAACGTCTCGCTGATGCGCGAGTCGAGCTCGCCTTTGCGCTTGAAATAGAAGTGCCAGACTTTGCGAATCGGGCCGATCCACAGGAACGACCCGAAGGCCATCGGGCCGAGCAGACAGACGAGGATCAGGGCGAGGCGCGGGTTCCATTGCAGCACGATGGCAAAGGCGATGCCGACCCGCAGCAGCGCGACCACCGGCGAAATGAAGGCGATCTGGATCAGTCCGGTGAGCGCCTCAAGGTCGCCGGTCAGCCGCGAGACCACCCCGCCGGTCTTGATCTGGTGCAGCCGCGCCAGCGGGAACCGGAGCAGGTGGCCGTAAAGGAGCCGACGCAGCCGGGAAAGCACGCGGGCATTCAGTCCGTGGGTGCGGTAGTCGCGCCAGGCGTCGAGCGCCCGGGCCACCACCACCATGCCGAGCAGGGCGAGCACATACCCGAGCAGCTGCCGGTTTTTTTCCGCCTCCGACAGCGCCGGGTTCTGCAGCACGGTGTCGATGGCTTCCCCGATGAGCCGCGGCTGGTACACCTCCAGCACCGCCACCGCCACCGCCAGCATCAGAATGAACGCGATCCGCCACCGGAAGAGGAAAACCACCCGCAGATATGCCCGGAAATTGTCCTTCCGGTGGGTCGACGCCGCGGTGTCCGCGGGGGTCGCTCCGTCGGCCGCCGCCGGCGGCGGGTGTTTCAGGTCGTGGCGGAACTGGCGGTAAATCTGGCGCGACGACCGCCAGGTGGCGGCGGGTCGCTGGGGTGGGGTCGGCGGCATGCGGGGACGGATCGTCGGGCATGCTAGGCTGGCAGCGGGAGTTGAACAGCGGGAAACAATCGGTCCGCATCTTCGCACGCGACAAACGGGAAATGTCGGTTACACTCAGCGCTTTTCCGTGTCTCGCATGATCCGTGACGTGTCCCATCTGAACGCCCGCTCCCGCCGCCGCCGCACCCGGGCGGCCCGAGCTCGTCAGGCTGCGTCGGCAGCCTGACCCCGCCCCTCCCGCCCCTCCCGCCCCACCGCGTTCAGATTTTTCACACTCATTCAGTCATGTCTTCACCCCTG
>JALRGF010000587.1 GCA_023253495.1 Verrucomicrobiales bacterium | reverse complement strand
GGCAGCGCCATCGGTCCGCGGGCATGGAGTTTGTCGGTGGAAATGCCGATTTCCGCGCCGAAGCCGAACTCCTCGCCGTCATTGAACCGGCTGCTGGCATTCCAGAAGCAGCAGGCGCTGTCGACGGCGGCCAGAAACCGTTCGGCGGTGGCGGGGGTGGCGGTGACGATGACGTCGCTGTGTTTGGATCCGTGGCGGTTGATGTGGTCGATGGCTTCGTCGAGGGAATCAACCATGCGGGCGGCCACGATCAGATCGAGGTATTCCGCCTCCCAGTCGGCCTCGGTGGCCGGTTCGACGCGGGTGCCGGCCGGGTCGGTGGCCATGGCGCGCAGGCGTTCGTCGGCGCGCAGAGTGATGCCGGCGTCGGCGAGGGCGGGGAGCAGGCGTGGCAGCAGGGTGGGGGCGACCGCCCGGTGAATCAGCAGTGTTTCGAGCGCGTTGCAGGCGCTCGGTTTCTGGGCTTTGCCATTGATGATGAGCCGGACGGCCATGTCCAGGTCGGCGTCGGCGTCAACGTACAGGTGGCACACGCCGTCATAATGTTTGATGACCGGCATGCGGGCGAGCGAGACGACAGTTTCGATCAGGCTCTTGCCGCCGCGCGGGATGATCAGGTCAAGGTGCTTGTCCATGCCGCAGAGCAGGCGCACCGCTTCGCGGTCGATGGTCGGTACAAGCTGGAGGCAATCCGGCGGCATGCCGGCGCGGCGGCCTCCGGCCTCGAGCGCAGCGGCGATGGCCATGTTCGAGTGGACTGATTCCTTGCCACCGCGCAGGATGGTGGCATTGCCGCTCTTGAAACAAAGGGCGGCGGCATCGCTGGTCACGTTCGGCCGCGCCTCGTAAATGATGCCGATGACGCCGATCGGGACGCGCTTCTTTTCGATGCGCAGGCCATTCGGGCGCTCCCACGACACGAGCACCTCGCCGACCGGATCGGGCAGGGTGGCCACCTGACGCACGCCGTCCGCCATGGCGGCCAGGCGTTTGGAGTTCAAGAGCAGCCGGTCCTTCATGGCCGGCGTCAAGCCGTTGGCTTCGGCGGCCGCGAGGTCGCGGGCGTTCGCTTCGAGGATGGCGTCCTGGCGCGCCATCAATTCATCGGCCATGGCCAGCAGAATACGGTTTTTTTCCGCGGCCGGCACCTGCGCCAATGCCAGTGCCGCGACCCGGGCCCGCTCGCCCATGTGCATCAGATCGGATTCAAGAGACATGGCATTTCCTAAGCGCCGATCCCGCCGTCGTCCAGCGTGCGGGCCGCTGGGTCGCGCCGGCGGTCATGCGCCGTGTGACCAGGTCGCGACGGCGCTTGGGGGTGTCGAGCCCGGGTCACGGTTGCCGCTGCTTCGCGGCGTACCGGGATTTCTGACGGCGCCGCCGGATCGAAAACCGCGCGATCTGGTCCACGTTCACCATTTCGAGCCCCTCGTCCTCGGTATCAATGACCAGCATGTCGTGGCCCCGGGTCAGCAGAGCGAAATCAGGATGAGGCACTTCCAGCGTCCTTCCGTCAGTGATATGCACCCGAAAAGGCCGGAAAGGCTGCGCATGCAGGAGGTTCTGGATTTCTTCGCCGAGCATCCGGCAGGATACGCGTCCACGGCGGGCGGTCTATCGCGAAGTCCACGGCCCCGTCCCCGGCAGCGGGCTTTCGCTTCCCCCGGGGTCTCTCCGCCCGCCACCGGCGGACCCCGCCTCCATCGCCTCGCGCGCCGGGCCCTCCTCCGCAGTTGCAGCAGGCTCTCACGGATCGAAGATGCACTCCATGACATCCGCGATCGTGGTGGCCGCCGGGACAAGCCGGCGCATGGGATTTGACAAATTGGCGGCCGTGCTGGCCGGACGCACCGTGCTCGAGCATTCGGTCCGCGCTCTCGCCGCCACCGGAGAATTCGCGGAAATCATCCTGGTGACCAGCCCCGCCCGGCGCGACGAGGCGCAGGCCTGGATCGACGCGGTCCGCCGGGAGACCGGCGTGCCGGTGCGCTGGGCCGGCGGCGGTGCCGAACGACAGGATTCGGTCGCGGCCGGCCTCGCCGCGCTGGATCCCGCAGCCACCCTGGTCGCCGTGCATGATGGAGCGCGTCCGCTGGTGCGTGCCGACGACGTGCGGCGGGTGGTCGCCGAAGCCCGCACCTCCGGGGCCGCCAGCCTGGCCCACCCGGTGGTCGATACCCTCAAGCGCGCCGACGGGAACGGCCAAGTGACCGGAAGTGTCGACCGAACCGATCTCTGGGCGATGGAGACACCCCAGGTGTTTGCGGTCGACGTGCTGCGCGACGCCTATGCCGCCGCCCTCGCGCGCGGTCAGTCGCTGACCGATGAGGTCTCGGCCCTGGAAGCGGCCGGCCAGCCCGTGACTCTGGTGCCCTCCACCCCCGGCAATCTCAAAATCACCCACCCCGGTGATCTGGTCATGGCCGGGTTGCTCATGCGCGGTTGAGGCGGCCACACACCTGGAAGCGGGAATGAAGTATGGCCCAGCCCATTCCCAATCGTTGAGGTCATGACATAACAGGCGGACAGGCATTTGCTTTCGGAGAGCGGCGCTGCTGAAGGAGGCGTAGGCCGCGGGAGGTCGAGTGGGCAACAAAAAGGAGAGTGGGCAACAAAAAGGACACCCACTCAGCCCCGCCACCCTCCCCCCCACCCGCTTTTATCCCTCCGGGATGGGTGGCAGAAGGGTGGGGATTCAGGATACAGGATATGGGGGACAGGTACTCTGTCACCGCAGGATATGAGGACAGGTACTCTGTCGCCGTCCTGCTGCGCCTGCGGGATATGGGGGACAGGTACTCTGTCACCGCAGGATATGGGGACAGGTACTCTGTCGCCGACGTGACGTTACTGTTTATTTGAACAGTTTCCTGCTGCGCCTGCGGGGTGAGTGGTGACTCGGGGCGGGTGGCGGCGGGTGAGGGGTATTCAGGATAGGCGGGGAATTCCAGACACCCACTGGATGGGGGACGCGCGTCGAACGCTTAGATGCGCCAGTACAAACGAACATGAAGTAGCGAATGAAAGATTCGTACAGCAAAGACCCAGCCAGTCATGCTGACCCCGAGTCATGCGGGACGGTCCGTGAGGGCCGTCTCGAAGC
>JALRGF010000581.1 GCA_023253495.1 Verrucomicrobiales bacterium | reverse complement strand
GGCAGCCGCCCGCTGGAAATCGCCGGCGTGACCGTCAGCGGCGCGCTGGCCGCCAATTTCACGGTTACCGCGTTTCCCGCGACGCTGGCTCCTGGAGCTTCAGGCACGGTGAACCTCACGTTTGACCGCATGGGCGGCGACGGCTTTTACGCGGCGCAGATGGAAATCACGACCAACGACCCGCTGCGCCCCTCGGTGATCGTGTCGTTGAAAGCTCAGGTCGCTTTTGTCGACCCGCTCATCGCGTGGTGGCCGCTCGACACCGATGCTACCGACGCCACCGGCAACGGTTTTGACGGCGTGGTCATCGAGCCGATCCTCTTTGAGCAGGAGGGCGCGAATGCCGCGACCGGCAAATCCGCTTACTTTGAGGGCGGCGGCCACATCGACGTCCCGTTCGACCCGCGCCTCAACCCGGGTGTGCAGGCACCCAACGGATCGGGCAGCTTCACCGTCACGCTCTGGGCGTTCCCGACCGCGGTCGGCGACGGCCAGTACCACTCGCCCTTCACCGCGCGCGAGGAAATCAACGGCCGCGTCAACGGGCCCATTATTTACAACACTTTCAATGGCCGATGGGAGTACTGGGCCGGAAACAACGGGCCTTCCGGCGCATGGAACCCGTTCGACGGCGGGCCCGTCATCGGGGACACCTGGGTCCACATTGCCATCACCTATGACGCGGACACCACCACCCGGAAGATGTTCCTCGACGGCGTGGAGGTCATCAATCAGGTCCTCGGTGTTTCGGCCAATACCTCGCGCGACCTGCACATTGGCGCCGGTCAGGACGACGGACTCAACTTTCCGTGGATCGGCCGTCTCGACGATGTCGGCCTCTTCCGCAAGGCGCTCAGCCAAGCGGAAATCCAGCAGGTCATGACCGGCGGCGTCGGCAGCCTGAGCACACCACCCCCCACCACACCCTTCGCCATCACCAACCTCACCGGAGGTCCGGCCAGCGGTCAGGTCACTCTGACCTGGGCGTCGACGGCCGGGACCAACTATCGCGTCCAGAGGTCGACCAATCTGGCCGCGTGGACGCCGGTGGGTTCGGTGGTGCCGGGCACCGGCGCGACCACGTCGTTCACCGACTCGGCGCTGCCCGCCGGCAGTACGGGCGTGTTCTACCGCGTGCAGGTGGTGCCGTGACCGGCCATCGCTCCGGGCGTGTGAATGATTGACACGGCCGGCTTCTCGAGGGGAAAACTGTCGCATGACCCGTCGTCGATTTTCCCTGATGCTGGGTGCCGCGCCTGTCGTGGGCGCGGCCTCTGCTGCCTCTTCCACGGAGGCCTCGGCGGTCCCGCTCCAAGTGCGGACCCTCTCGTTCAACCTCCGCTATCAGAATGACAGCGATACCGGGCCGAAACACTGGACGGCCCGGCGCGGTCCGGTCATTGACCTGATCCGCCGCGAGGCCGCGGATTGCGTCGGACTGCAGGAGGCGCTGCGGTCGCAGCTCGACGATCTGCATGAGCGCCTCGGCGGTGACTACGCGGAAATCGGGGTGGGACGCGAGGACGGCAAAACCCGTGGCGAATACTCCGCTCTGCTCATCCGCCGGGATCGGTGGGTGGTCGAGGAATCCGGCACGTTCTGGCTTTCCGACACGCCGGACGTACCCAACTCGATGAGCTGGGGCAACCGCATCACCCGGATATGCACATGGGCCCGGCTCAGGGAGACTGAGAGCGGCCGGAAGCTGCATTTTTTCAATACGCATTTCGACCACCAGTCGCAGCCGTCACGGGAAAAAAGCGCCGCCCTGCTCGCCGAGCGGATCGCGGCCCGCGAGCCGGCCGCCCCCTTCGTCGTCACCGGTGATTTCAACGCCACCCCGGACAACCCCGCCATCACGTTACTCACCGGAGGACCGATGAAACTGGTCGACGCCTGGGCGGCGGCAAACCCCGACGTCCCGGCCGCCGAAAGCGGTACGTGGCAGGCATTCAACGGCAACCGCGACGGTGGTCGCATCGATTTTATCCTCGTGCCGCCCGGCACCCGCGTCCTCGACGCCGCCATCCTCCACGACGCCCCCGGAGGCGTCCTGCCAT
>JALRGF010000166.1 GCA_023253495.1 Verrucomicrobiales bacterium | reverse complement strand
TCAGGTGGATCAGGGGGCCGCCCCTCTGGTGGATCTGGCGGCTCAGGTGGCTCTGGCGGCTCTGGTGGATCAGGGGGCCGCCCCTCGGATCCTGGCGGATCTGGCGGCTCTGGAGGTTCAGGCGGTTCCGGAGGAGGCCGACCCTCGGGCGGCTCGGGTGGTGGATCTGGCAGCTCGGGACGCGGAATTGCCCCTTTCGCCGGGCCCGGCTATCGAATAGGCTGTCAGGATATGTTTCATCGATTCCTCAGATCCGCCGCCGCCGTCCTGAGCCTCGTCCTGCCCCTGCCGGCGCACGCCTCGCTGCTCACTCCGCCCACCAATCCATGGGAGGAAACCCAGCTCTACGAAATCATCAAGGACACCGCCAGCGTGTTCGTCGAGGCCAATGAGGCTTATGTCGCTTCGCTGCAAGGGTCATTTCCCGGGACCACGGCGGCCGATCTGGTCGGGAAGACGGATTACGACTTTTATCCTCCGGAACTGGCGGCGCAGTTCCAGGCCGACGATCTGGCGGTCATGCAGAGCGGGCTGCCGCTGACGCAATTCGAAATCAACCAGCTGATCAATGGCGAGACCCGGATCATCCAGGTCCATAAAACTCCGTTGCGCGGCCTCACCGGCTTGGTCACCGGCATCCGCGTCGCCTTTGCCGAACTGCCGGAAATCCGCGACCCCGAACTGCTTCAGGACCTCACCTGCACCCAGTTCCCGGCAGGATCCCGCCCGACCGCCATCCCCCGGGATGTGAAAATCGGCGCTCTGCTCTCGCTCACCGGTTCTTGGTCAACCCTCGGCCAGGACTGCCTCGCCGCCCTTCAGGTCGGCATCGCCCAACTCAACAAATACGCCACCGTCAAATGCCGCCCGGGCCGGTACGTCCTGGAGGTCCGCGACACCCGGCTCGAGCCCCAGCGGGCCGTCGAACAACTCCGGGAACTCCGCAATCTGGGCGTGCGCGTGGTCATCGGGCCGCAGTCGAGCGCCGAAGCCCGCGAATTGCTCCCGGTCGCCAACCGCCTCAACATGCTTCTGATCAGCCCGAGCAGCACCGCCTCCTCCCTCGCCATCGCCCGCGACCAGCTCCTCCGGTTCTGCCCGGACGACCGCCTGGAGGCCGCCGCTTCCGCCTCCGTCGCCTACTCCGAAGGACTCCGCACCCTGGTCACCGTGGCCCGCGATGACGTCGGCAACACCGGGCTGTACAACTCGGTGCGTCAACGGTTCGCCGACCTCGGGGGCACCGTCGCCGGCGGCTTCACCTACGACCCCGCCACCACTGATTTCGCCCCCGTCGTCCAGCAGATCTCTTCATTGATCACTCAGGCGTCCGCCGGAAATACCGGGCCGGTCGGCGTGTACCTCGCCGGTTTCGACGAAGTCGCCGACCTCTTCCGGGCCGCCGCCACGGAGGCCTCCCTGCCCCCGGTCCCGTGGCACGGAGGTGACGGCACCGTACTCAGCGCCGCCCTGCGCGAACCCGTCGCCGCCGGTTTCGCCACCACCGTCGGTTTCCCCTGCCCCACCCTCGGCATCCCCGCCGATCAGCTGGAGAATTCGTGGCCGGTCGCCGGCCTGATCCGCATGCGTACCGGCAATCAACCCGAAGCCTTCGCCCTCGCCGCCTACGACTCGCTCATGGTCCTGGCCCGGGTCATCGAACCCGCCGGTATCCTGCCCGCCCGCTCCGTCTTCCGGTCGCAGGTGATCCAGTCGGCCGGGACCTACACCGGCCTCACCGGCCCCACCGCGCTGAATGCCGCCGGAGACCGCAGCTCCGGCGCGTACAGCTTCTACAAATTGCAGCCTGACGGCGGCGACTTCCGATGGTCATTCCACGGCACGTGGTCCGACGGTGTGTTCCAGCCCGCCGGCGCCCCGTGACCCCGGCCGCCCTCCCGCCTCTCAGCCCTCGCTGAATTTTCCGCCGTAGCCGGGGCAGTAAAGCCTCACTCCGCAGTGGGTCGCGATCGTCCGGAAATGGGCATCGACGGCGTAGACGCGCACGCCGTCGTGCAGGGCGATGGCGGCGATGAGGACATCCAGCCACGGAACTGTCACCCCGTGACCCCGGAGTTTCCAGGCCAGCGCCACGGCCCGCTCCCAATCATCCTCCCGGCAGGGGCGGTAAGGAATGACTGAAAACCGTTTGCTGAGCGCGGACCGTTCTTCCGCCCTCGCGCCTCCGAGGACCTCCAGGCGGACCGGCGTACACCACTGAGCCTCGTAGGCCTCGAGCAGCCCTTCCACGGCAAGTTTCACCCCGATGTCCCCGCTGCGGCGCAGGCACTCGACCCAAGCTGAGGAATCCACCAGAACCATGACCGGTCAGTCCGGGTAAAGGGGAGGGACGGGATTGCCGGCGTCCGCGCCCGCCGCCGGAGCCGGATAATCAAACACTCCCTCCCGGATCATGCGCCCGAATTCCCGCGCCTGCTGACGCCGTACGTATTCCGTCACCGCCCGCGCCACCGCCGGACTTTTGTTCCGGTCTCCGGTGATGCGCATGAGTTCGGACAAAATGTCTTTATCAATGTCCACCGTGATTCGCATGAGGGAAAAAATCCTCTTTTTGCATCATGTCGACACGTTTTTCTCATCATTGTGGCCGACTCCCAAGGCATCCTGCGACGGCTTGAAGGCCCGCCGCAGCCCTTCCGGCGCCCTCTGTTCGTCCGCCGCCCGCGCACGCACGGTCCCCCGATCCCATCCCCGCAAAACACGGCAGGGCCACACTTCCCGCTGGCCACACCGGCCGGGTCTCGGGTATGGCATCATCGCATGCCATCCGCCGCCATCGCTCTTCGCATTCTTTCCCTGATGCTCGCCGCCGGCTGGGCGGCGGCAGCGGCGGGCCCGCTGCCGGGCACCCAGCCCCTGACCGGTCCCGAAGACCTGTCCGCCCCGATGGTCGAAGGGATCCATCGGTTTTTCGAAAGACGCACGGCCGAGGCCGCCATGGAACGGGCGGCGCGCTTCACGCCTGAGACCGGAGAGTTCGCCGAGTGGCAGGCACGGCACCAGCCGAAGCCGGCGGAGTTGCGGGAGCGGCTGGGGCTGGAACAGGTTGCGGCCGGCGTCCGCCTGGAGCCGGGAAAACCGGCCGGCACTCTCGGCGGCCGGAACATCGTCCACGTGGAATGGCCGGTGTCGCCGGACGGGCGTGCCGATGGCCTTTTTATCCCCGGCGACTCCCGCTGTGTTCTCGTGCTGCCCGGCTGCGGCACCACGCCGGAAGACAGTTTCGGCCTGACCCCCGGACTGCCGCCGGATCGCCGGTGGGCCAACCGCCTGGCCGCGGACGGAGCCACCGTGCTGGCCGTGTCGATGCTTGACCGCCGGACCGGGGCCGCCTCGCCGGACGGACGGAAATTCCGCTACTCGCAGCGCGAGGTGATCTGGCGCGCCGCCTTCGAAATGGGTCGCACCATGGCCGGATACGAAATCCAGACGGCCCGCGCCGGCGCCGCCGCCCTGCGGGCCGAAATCCCCGGAGCCGGCATTCACCTGGTCGGCAGTGGCGACGGAGGATACCTTGCGCTGCTGGCGGGAGCGGCGGCGCCGGAGTGGGACCGCGTGGCCGTGGAAGGCGCGTTCACCTCGTTCGACACCCTCTGGCAACAACCGCTGGATCGCACCGTCTTCGGATTGCTCCGGTCGTTCGGAACGGCCGAGCTGGCCTCCCTCATCGCGCCGCGGCCGCTGGCCGTGCTCGACGCCGGCTGGCCGCAGGGCCGCCTGACCGACGACGGCGGCGGCGCCCCGGGGGAACTCCGTGACCCGACACCCGAAGAACTCCGCGAGGCCGGCGCCCTGCTCACGCCGGAACGCGTGCGCCGGCTCTGGCCAGACGGCCCCGCCACCACCGGCACCGCCGGTCCTGCAAGCACCGCCGGCTTTTCGCGACACACCGACGGCGAGGCGTGGCTGGCCCGCGCCGTGCCGCCGGCCGCGGGATCGACTCCTTCCGGGCGACGCCTGGCACCGGTCGAGGCCGCCGCCACCGGCGCACCGACCGACGAATCCGCGCGCCAGGCCCGCCGGTTCCGCGCGCTGCTGGACGACACCCAGCACCTGATGCGGCAGGGCCAGAATTCCCGCGGCGACTACTGGAAACAGGCGGATTTTTCCTCCGCGGAGGCCTTTGCCGCCTCGGCGGCCGCTTACCGCGAGGCGTTCTGGAACGGCCCGATCGGGTACCTGCCACCCGCCACGGTGCCACCGAACGCCCGGTCGCGGCCGCTCTACGACACCGCGGCCTTCACCGGATGGGAGGTGGCGCTCAATGTCTATCCCGAGGTCCTTGCCAGCGGCATCCTCCTGCTGCCGAAAAACCTCCGGCCCGGCGAACGCCGCCCGGTCGTCGTCTGCCAGCACGGCCTGGAAGGACGCCCGTCGGACGTCGCCGATCCCGCCCTCGACCACCCCGCTTATCACGCCTACGCCGCCCGTCTCGCCGAACAAGGCTACATCGTCTTCGCCCCGCAGAACCCGTACATCGGCGAAACCCGCTTCCGCCAGCTCTGCCAGCGCGCCTGGCCGCTCGGCCTCTCACTCTGGAGCGTGATCGTCCGCCAGCACGAAACCATCCTCACCTGGCTCAAATCACTGCCGGCCGTGGATCCGTCACGCCTCGCGTTCTACGGCCTGAGCTACGGCGGCAAATCCGCCATGCGCCTGCCCGCCCTGCTCCCGGACTACTGCCTGAGCATCTGCTCCGCCGACTTCAACGAATGGATCTGGAAAACCGTCGACGCCACCACCCCGTACAGCTACCTCCATACCGTCGAATACGACATGGCCGAATGGAACCTCGGCAACACATTCAACTACGCCGAAATGAGCTGGCTCATCTTTCCCCGGCCGTTCATGGTTGAGCGCGGCCACCAAGACGGCGTCAGCTGCGACGAATGGGTGGCCTATGAATTCGCGCGCACCCGACGCCATTACTCCACCCTCGGGCTGGCCGATCGCACCGAAATCGAATTCTTCAACGGCCCGCACACCATCCACGGGCAGGGGACATTCCGGTTTCTGGACCGCTGGCTCCGGCGGTAAGCTGCGTCCGGGGGCCGTATCCACCAGCCCGGCCGCGCCGGAAAAGGAGCGCCGGAAGACCGTCGCCGGCGGATGTCCCCGCCCATGCTCTCAATCCTTGAGCTGCTGGGCGTTGTTCTGCATCTGCTCGATCATCGGCAGCATCTGCAGCTTCACGTCGGGCGGCAGCGCGTCAAAAAACGGACCGAGACCTTTCTCGGCGATTTGCTGGAGCAGCGCCGGCCCGGCGGCCTCGATCATCATTTTGGCCGGGGAATCCCCGATGTTTTCCAGCAGCTCGCGGCGGCTCCGCTCGAGGTTCCTCTGGCGGTCGCGCTCGTCCATTTTCCCGAAGCCATCGAGCAGCTCGCGGAACCCGCGCGGCAACGCGCGCTCAACAAACAATGATTTTTCCTCGCCGCTCAGGCGGGCGAGGAATCCTTCGAAACGACCGCCGGCTTCCGGGGCACGCAAAGCCCGCTTCTCCAGAAACGGCAGCCGCGCGTATTCCGCCGCCACCCGCTCGACCACCTCCCGGCGCGTCCCCTCGGACAGCAGCTCGTCCGCCACACGGACCAGCAGTTTTTCCGCGGTGGGAATCCGGGCGTTCATGGCCGCCGTGGTGGCGGCCACCGCGGACCAGACGAGGGCGAGGGCGAGCGCGGCCTGCAGGGCGAATCGTCGTTTCATCACTCCTCAAGTACGCCCCAGCCGGCGTTTCAGCAACGCCCCGAAATCAGCGGCCTCCGCCACCCGCAGCGCCCCGCAGACGCCGAAATAAGCGCCGGCCGCCACCGCGATGGTGCCGCCCAGGGCCAGGGCGCGCGCCCACCAGCCGAACTCCTGCCAGTGGCCGAGAAACCACCACTTCGGCAGGACGCAGACGGCCAGCATGACCGCCGTGGCCACCAGCAGCCGCACCAGCCCGCGCAAGGATTCCCGGGTGTCGAGACCGGCGGCAAACTTCCGCATCGCCAGATAGCTGACCGCAAAATTGAGCGCGAGGCCGATCGCCGTCGCCCAGGCCAGCGCAGCATGGTCCCACCCGAGCACGAAGACCGTCACACTGTTGACCACGATGTTGAACAGGATCATGCCCAGACTGACCAGCATCGGGAAAAACCGCTTGTCGATCGCGAAGAACGCCGGCTGCACCACCTTGAGCGCCGCATAAAACAACAACCCGAAAGCATACGCCTGCAACACCCGCGCGCTCTGCCGCACGTCCTCCGGCCCATACTTTCCATGCTCGAAAATCACACTGAGGATTTCCCGGGAAAACAGGGCAAGACCGGCCGCACACGGAATCACCAGAAACATCACCAGCCGCAACCCCTTGGCCAGAACCTCGCGGAAGCCGGGCGAGATCCCGTCGACCGCCGCCCGCGACAACGCCGGCAGCGTGACCGTGGCCACTGCCACCCCGAACAGACCGAGCGGCAGCTGCTGCAGCCGCTGCGCCAGCTGCAGCCACGTCTTGGCGGAGGCCTCGCCCCACGTGAAGCTGGCGAAAATGCTGTTGATCTGCACGTTGACCTGCACCCCGCCGGCCGCGATCAGCGAGGGCCACATCAACCGCAGCACCTCGCGCACCCCGTCATCCTTCCAGCCGAAATCCGGTCGGTAGCGGAACCCGACCCGGCGCAGGCTCGGCCACTGGATCAGGAACTGGCACATCCCGCCGATCAGCGTGCCGACCGCGAAGCTGGCCAGCGCGGTCCATGTGATTTCGCCGCGGCGGAACGCGGGATCGAGCAGCCACGCCAGACTGAACCCGCCGACGAGGCACCCGAGATTGAAGAAGGCCGAGGCCACCGCCGGGACGAAGAATTTCTTCTTCGCATTCAGAATGCCCATCGCCAGCGCGGTCAGCGAGACAATGGCAATAAACGGATACATGATCTGCGCCAGCGAGGCAGCCAGATCCTGCTTCCACGGCTCCCAGCCGGGGACCAGCAGCCGGGTCAGCGGCTGCGCCACCAGAATCCCGATCACTGAAAGCACGCTCATGAAACAGGCCGCCAGCGTGAACATCTTCCGCCCAAGCCGCCACGCCGCCTCCTCGCCCTCGTTCTTCAGCTTCTTCGAAAACGTCGTCACAAACGCCGTGCTCAACGCGCCCTCCGCAAACAGGTCGCGCAGCATGTTCGGCGTGCCGAATGCCTGCGCAAAAATCCCGTTGTAGAGCGACCCGAACCGGCTGGTCAGCACCTGGTCGCGCACCAGCCCGAGCAGCCGGCTGCACAGCACCGCCAGCGAAACCACGCTGGTCGAACGGGCCGCCGCGGCCACATCAGCATTGACCGGACGCGCCGCCGGGGTGGCGGCGCGTGTCGGTTCGGGTTCAGGCGTGGATGAATCAGCCATAGGGAAAAAGCATCCGGAAACCAGATTCTCCGGCCCCGGCTCAGCGAGGCGGCGGAAATCGTTCCCGGGGACATTTATTGCTCCGGGACGGGTGGCGGGAGATCGGGAAAACGGATGTCCTCGACCGAACGGGTGCCACCGCCAGCCGGGGCGCCGTCCGCTCCGGGCCCGGATTCTTTCCAGCCCTCCAACAGCGCCGCTCCGACCCCGAAAAGCACCAGGGCCGCCAGCACCGCCGCCACCGCCAGCTGCACCACCAGCAACACCCCCTGGAAGTGAAAGAACTTCGCGACCTGCCGGTTCACCTCCTCGAGCCGCGCCACCTCACCGGTCGCCTGCGCGCGCTCGACCTGACCCGCCAGCTTCAGCGCCGCCAGACCGGCGAAAATCAAAAGCAACCCGAGCAGCAGCGCCGGCAAGGTCGCGACGCCCCCGATGATCGACATCACGCCGACCAGACGGATCCACCGGCGACGTTCATACAGCGGCTCCACCAGACGCCGGACCATCGCCTCATTCATCCGGGACGACGGGGCGCCGGACGGCGGACCACCGGCCGCCGCCGTGGCCACCGCCGGCGCCGCGACCAGCGGCTGGGTGGCGGCCAGAGCGGCGAAAAGTGACGGAAACAACGAGGCCGCCGGCATCCATTGCGGCATGCCCTCGCGCCACATCAACGTGTGCGCCGCAATCTGGCCGGACCGGATCAAAGCCGGCACGTCCTCCTCGCCGGCCGTGAACTGCTGGCCCGAGGAAGCGACAAACAACCAGTGCTGCTGCATCGCGTCGCGTTAACGCCGCCGCCGCTCCGGGTCAATGCGGAAGCCGTCCATCCCCCCGGCCGCCCGGTCACGCGCCCGCGCGTCATCCCGCTGCCGCCGCGGCACCGCCCGGTCCGGGACCCGCCCGCCGGCTGCCCTCACCGACCGCCAAACAACCCGGCCAGTCCGGCCAGAGCTTCCGGTCCGGCCGGTGCGTCGGCGGCGGCGAGCGCCGCCCGCTGCTGCTCGATGAGCCGGGCGATCCCGCCGCGCGCGAGATCGAGCATCGCGGTCATCTGTTCGGAAGTGAAAGTGGCCTCCTCGCCGCTGCCCTGCATCTCGACAAATTCCCCTTTCTCGGTCATGACCACGTTGAAATCCGCCTCCGCATCCCGGTCTTCGACATAACACAGGTCGAGCATCGGCGTGCCCTCAAAAACCCCGGCACTGACCGCCGCCACCAGCTGGCGCAGCGGATTCTTCTTCACCTTGCCCTCCGCCACCAGCTTCCGCAACGCCAGCGCCACCGCCACACTCGCCCCGGTGATCGCCGCCGTGCGGGTGCCGCCGTCCGCCTGCAGCACGTCACAGTCGACCCACAGCGTGCGCGGCCCGAGCGCCTCCAGATCCACCACCGCCCGCAAGGAACGCCCGATCAGCCGCTGAATCTCGGAACTGCGCCCGTCCAGCTTCCCGGAGGAAATGTCCCGGCGCTTCCGGTCGAGTGTGGAATACGGGAGCATCGAATACTCGGCCGACAGCCACCCGCCCGGAACATTCTGGTACTTCATCCACGGCGGCACACTTTCCTCGAGCGTCGCCGCCACGATCACCCGGGTGTTGCCGAAACTGACCAGCACCGAGCCGGCCGCATGCGGCGCGATCGCCGGCAAAAAGGACACGGGACGAAGCTGGTCGAGAGCGCGGGCGTCAGATCTGGTCATCCGCGGCGACCCAAGCGCCCCTCGAACAAAAAGGGAAGCGGAAATCAGACCGGCACGCCGTCCGTCTCCCCGGCGCTGTCCGGACCGCGCCCGGCGCCATGCTTCCGCAGCCAGCGGCGCAACTGTCCCTCGGCGACCCGAGGATCGAGCCGCGCCAGCAGAAAATAAGCGACCTGCTGTTTGATCCGGCGCCACCACGTGCGATATCCTTTGAGTTCCTCCAGCGTCAACGCCCGCGAATGGGTGAGGTCGATCTCGAACTGCCGCCACGCCTGGGCGGCCAGCCCGGCATCCCGGATGCGCAGCATGATCTCGAAATTGATGCGCAGGCTGCGGGGGTCGAGGTTGGACGACCCGATGTATACGACGTCATCGAGCAGCAGCACCTTGGCATGGAGGATCTGCGGCTGGTATTCAAAGATTTCCACGCCGCGGTCGAGGAAGAACCGGTAGATTGAGCGCGACGCCCACTGCATCAGCGGCACATCGGTCTTGCCGGCGAGCAGGATGCGGACATCCACCCCCCGGCGCTCGGGCGAAGCGAGCTCGCGGCGCAGGCCGACACTCGGCAGAAAATACGGCGAGCAGATGCCGATGCGCCGCGCCCGCCGCAGGTCGTCGGCCACCGCCTCGCGCAGCGGGTTGTGCCCGAACCCCGGGAAAACAAAGAGGGCGTCGACTTCCGCGCCGCACGGGACCCGGCCGCGGCGTCCGCGTCGGACGTCACGCTGGCGCCATTGCTTTTCCTCAGCCAGCCGCCACTGGGCGTGGAATTCGCGCTCCAGGCAGGCCAGCACCGGTCCGCGCACCGCCACCCCGCCGTCCCGCCACCCGTCGGTCACCCCGTCGCCATCGTACTCCGGCCCGATATTGCAGCCGCCCACCATCGCCTCCTCCCCGTCGACCACCAGCAGCTTCCGATGGTCGCGGAACGACCAGGTGGCCAGGCTCGGCCGGTTGAACCACTTCACCTCCCCGCCCGCCGCCTCCAGCTCCGCAAAATACCCGTCCGGCAGCGCACTGGAACCAAAGGCGTCGACCAGCACCCGCACCGCCGCCCCCCGCCGCGCCGCCGCCACCAGAGCCGCCCGAAACCGGTCACCCACCGCCCCGGCTTTGAAAATATAGATTTCCAGCAGCACCTCGCGCGCCGCCCGCCCGATCGCCGCCAGCTTCGCCTGCAGCAACGCGCGTCCCGACGGCAGCCACTCAAAATGATGGCGCTCCAGCGGACACGCATCCGGCTCGGACAGAACGTCGGGCGCCTCGGGAATCATGGCATCGTCACTGTGCACCAACCGCCGCCCGCCGCCAGCAGCATCCGCCGCCGCCCGCCCGGTCATCGCATCCACGCCACCCCCGCCATCAACGCCAGCACCGCCTCCGGCCACCACGCCCACACCGGAAGCCGACCGCTGCGCCACGGCCACGCCGTCAACGCGGCCAGCCCCAGCGCCCCGACTGCCACCCCGAGAAAAACCGTCTGCGTCGGTTCATGCCCGCGCCCGCCCGCCGCCACCGCCCCGAAGACGGCCGCCCCGCTCAGCAGCCCGGCCGCCATCGCCACATGGCGCCGCATCAACCGATACCCATCGGGCGTGCCGGACGGCCGCGCCCACCCGACGAGCAGCACCAGCACCACAAAGGCCGCATTCTCCCAACGCTCGAACTCCGACCACAGCCCTTCCGGTCGCCACCAGATCATTGGCAGCCAGACGCCCGCCGCAAAAAGCCCGGCCCGCACCAGCCGCCGCACCCCCATTCCTACCCGCACCCGGCCGGCCTCCCGCCAGACCGATACCACCCCGGCCACCACCGCCGCCGCCACCACCAGCCGCCCCACCAG
>JALRGF010000435.1 GCA_023253495.1 Verrucomicrobiales bacterium | reverse complement strand
CACCGCCCTTGGCGAAACCGACCTCGGGCCGGACACGCCGGCACCCGTACTCCGGCTTTACGAGCCGATGAGCCGCCACACCACCATTCGCATCGGCGGCCCCGCCGACTTCTGGATCGAGCCGCGCACGATCGCCGGCTTCCAACGGCTGGTCCGCCATTTGCGCGATCAGGGGATCCCGATCCGGGTCATCGGGCGCGGGTCCAATCTGCTCGTCCGCGACGGCGGGATCCGCGGCGCCGTCATCCACCCGGCCAAAGGGGAATTCGCCGAGGTGCGCGTCGTCGGCCCCGACCGCCTCGAAGCCGGCGTGGGCGCCCGCTTTCAGAAGCTCGCCATGACCGCCCGCGCCGCCGGCATCGGTGGCTTCGAATGGATGGAAGGCATCCCCGGCAACGTCGGCGGCGGTCTGCGCATGAACGCCGGCGCCATGGGCATTCAGACGTTCGATCAGGTCGTCAGCGTGCGGCTGCTCGACGCCCTCGGCGATCTGCGGGAGAAATCGCGCAACGAGATCACCGCCCACTACCGCCACGTCCCCGAACTCGCCACCCACTACGCCGTTTCCGCCGTCTTCCAGGGCGCTCCGGCCCCGCTCGACACCATCGATGCCCGCCTCGCCGAGTCCAAAGCGAAGCGCCGCACCTCCCAGCCGGTCGCCGCCAGCGCCGGCTGCATCTTCAAAAATCCGGATGCCGGCCCGGCCGGCAAACTGATTGAAGAACTCGGCCTCAAGAACACCGCCGTCGGAAGCGCCCGCATCTCCACCGTCCACGGAAATTTCATGGTCAACGAAGGAGGCGCCACCGCCGCCGATGTTCTCGCCCTTATCGAACGCGTTCAGCAGGCCGCCCGCGACCAGCGCGGACTGGATCTCGAAACCGAAGTCCAGATTATCGGAGAAAATGCCTGACGGTGTGCGGTCGCCGCGGCCCGCCTCCACCCACGGAAAAAAGCCGCCCGGGAAACCACGCGCCGGGCGGCGGAATTTTCTTTACCCGAGGTTCCAGGCGATTTACAAGGAGGTTGGCAGTGCTTTTGCTTGGAAATGTCTGCCGCCGCTTCTCCACCATCCACACATTTCATGAAACTGTTCTCATTGTCCGCATCCCTCGTGCTCGGTGTCGCTTCCCTCGCTCAGGCGTCTGTCTTCATCACCCCGGTGAGCGTCACCAGCCCCAATTCCACCGCATTCTTTGCCATTGGTAATCTGATCCAGGGGCCCGGCGTCGGCTATCAGGCCGAAGCCCCGTATGACGGCATTCCCGGCCAGACCTGGGTGACCAACGATCCAGGCGGGTATCCGTCCGATTATATCGCCGTGGCCGGCGCCCCCATCCTTATTTTCGATCTGGGCGCCGACTACCTGCTCACCGAGATCAGCACCTGGGGGTACACCACCACCAATGACAACGGCGTCAGCGCCTTCGACCTGCGCTTCGCCACTGCCGCCGACGGGCCGGGCAATTTCGGGTCGCCCCAGACCGGCTTCACCGCGGACAAATCCGACATCACCCGTGACTTCCACCCGCTTTCTCCGGTGCTGGCTCGGTACGTCGAATTCACGGCAACCGACAACTATTTTGTCGCTCCGGGCGCGACCGGCGGTGACCGCGTCGGTCTGGGCGAGGTGGCCTTTGCGGTGCCCGAGCCGTCCACCGCGCTGCTCGGCGGGGTGGCCCTGCTCGGATTGCTGCGCCGGCGTCGCGCCTGACCGCCGGCCGGTCTGCGGCCATTCGATGTGTGACGTCCTGGCCGGGAGGTGCCTCACCCGGCTGGCCTTCTCCTGTTCGAGGCGTCTTCCGCTCTCGTTCGTCCCCTGTCGTCGCCATGAAATCATCCGCCCTGCCTCTGACTTTGCTATTGGCCGCTGCCGCCGGTCTCCAAGCTTCCGAGTTTCACACTCCGGTGGCTGTTTCCAGCCCCAACTCGGTCGAATTCTATCCGATTACCAATCTGATTGAGGGGCCGGATGTCGGCTATGACTCGTCACCTCCGCATCCGGTCATTGGCAATCAGACCTGGGTGACCAACGACCCCGGCGGCTATCCCTCGGATTATATTGCCGTGGCCGGAGAACCGATCCTTGTTTTCGACATGGGTGCCGACACCCTGCTCGCCGAGATCAGCGTCTGGGGGTACGCCACGTCCAACGACAATGGGGTGAAGGATTTCCGATTGCGCTTTGCCACCGAGGCGGAAGGCGAGGCCGGATTCGGCACCTCCATCGCCTACAGCCCGGCTTTCACGGCTCTCAAGGATCCGGTGCCGCGTCAGAGCTTCTTCTTCGACCGCGCCGTCACCGCGCGGTACGTCGAAATGACCTGCCTCAGCAACTATTTCGTGGCTCCCGGCAGCAGCGGCGGCGACCGCGTCGGCCTCGGGGAGGTCGCGTTTGAGAAATTCATCTCCCTGCCCGAACCGAATATCGCGGCCCCGGAAAACGTGGTTTTTGCGCCGACCCGCGAGGTCACCCAAGTCCCGGTTGTCCTTCGCAATACCGGCCAGCGGACGCTCACCATTTCCGGCGCCACCCTGAGCGGTCCGGGTGCCGCCGCCTTCTCCGTGGTCAGCATGCCGACCAGTCTGGCCACGCTGCAGAGCGGCGACCTCGTTTTGCGCTTCACTCCCACCGGGCTGGAGGGCGATGTGACCGCCACCCTGACTGTTACCAGCAACGATCCGGACGCCGGGGTGCTCGCCATTCCCGTCACCGCCACCGTGCCTCCGCCCCCGGTGCTTTTCCACCCGATTGCCGACATCTCTTCCTCGACCCAGGACAGTGACCTCTGGCCTGCCTCCAACCTGATCCAGGGAGCCGGAGTCGGCTTTGATGCCAATTGGCCGCACGACCAGCTCGGCGCCGGCGCCAGCCATCGTTGGGTGACCGGGGCGCCGGGTGGCTACCCGTCCGACTACATCGAGGTGGCCGGACCGCCGGTGCTCGTCATCGACCTCGGTCAGAACCGCCTGCTCGGCGAGATCAACATCTGGGGGTACACTGCCACCAATACCAATGGCACCAGCGAGTTCCAGCTCCGTTTCGCCACCGAAGCCGAGGGCAGCGCCTTCGCCACCTCGATCGCCTATACTCCGACCTTCATCATCGAGGAAAACAACGACGTCCGGCGGTTCGAGTTTCCCTTCGAGCAGCCGGTCACCGCCCGCTTCATCGAATTCACCGCCACCGACAATTTTTACGTCGAACCCGGCAGCAGTGGTGGCGACCGCGTCGGTCTGGGCGAAATCGCGTTTCCCGCCGCGGGCCCGGTGGTACCGACCACCCCGCTGACCATCACTGCAGTTCAGCGCTCGGCCGTCACCGGCGCCCTTACCCTGACGTTCACCTCACAGAGCGGCAAAACCTACACCGTCAAACGCTCCCGCAATCTGAAGGACTGGACGGACATCGCCAGCACGGTGCCAGCCACCGGCACTGCCACCAGCTACACGGACAGCGACATCCTCGCCGGTGACCGCGAATTCTACTATCGCGTCACCCAGCCGTGATTACCGGCCGGCGCCGCCTTTGCCGCGCCGTTTTTCCCCCGTGATCCCTGTCCGCATCGGCGGGCAGACATCCTTCGTTCGCGGCCCGGACGCCCGTCGGGGCCGTGGTGGGCATGGCGGGCGGGTTCCGTGGGGTGGCGAGACTGTCATTCGCTATTCGCGCGGATCGGGTGTATTTTATCCACAGAACAATCAATCCGTATGACCAGATCCCCGAAAACCACCCGGCGTGACTTCCTGAAATCGGCCTCCATCACCTCCGCAGTGTTCGGGGCGCCGGTGGCGCAGCTGACGGCCGAAGAAACACGCCGCGCCTCCGACAACAAAGGCCGCCCGCGGAACATCATCTTCATGGTCAGCGACGGCATGAACCACGGCGCCTTGTCGCTCGCCCACCACCACCACGCCCGCGTCCATGCGAAAGACACGCATTGGACCAGGCTCTACCGCGAGCACCCGGTCGTCCGCTGCCTCGCCGAAACGTTCTCCGCCAACAGCCTGGTCACCGACTCCGCCGCCGCCGCCAGCGCCTGGGGGGGCGGTCACCGCGTCGAGAATGGCCGTCTCAACATCGGGCCGGATGGTCAGGCCTACGCGCCACTCCAGACCAAGCTGAAGCAGGCACGCATCCTCACCGGTCTTGTGAGCACCGCGACAATCACCCATGCCACGCCGGCGGGATTCGCGGTGAATGTCGATTCCCGCGGCAAGGAGGATGAGATCGCGCGGCAGTACGCGGAACGCGGGGTGTCAGTGCTGCTCGGCGGCGGGACCAAGTTCTTCAACGACGACCTCCGCGAAACATTCCGCAAAAACGGATATGACGTGTTCAACGCGCGCGGCGAGCTGCAGGCCGCGGCTTCGTTGGCCCCGCGCCCGGTCCTCGGTACTTTCGCCGACGGTTACCTGCCGTACAGCATCGACTGGGCGGGCGATGAGTCGCTCCAGAAAAAAGTGCCGACGCTCACCGAAATGGCGCAGTTCGCCGTCGACCGTCTCTCGGCGTTGCCGAACGACGGCTGGTTCCTCATGGTCGAGGGTGCCCGCATCGACCACTGCGGCCACGCCAACGATGCGGCCGGCAGCATCCACGAACAACTGGCCTTTGACGACGCGGTGGGGGTGATGCTCGAATACGTTTCCGGCCGCGACGACACCCTGCTCATCATCACCACCGACCACGGCTGCGGTGGTCTGCAGCTCAATGGCATCAGCGGCAAGGCCGGCCAGCCGATGGCACCGGGCATCTACGGCGGCACCAACCAGTCGTTCGACCACCTCCGCGACTTCCGGATGTCGCTCGAAGCCATGAACAACAAGGCCGGAGGATTGAGCGGCCCGCCGCTGCGCGACTTCCTCAAGGTCCAGACCGGCATTGAGCTGACCGACGCGGAACTCAAGACCGCACAGGGCCTGAAAAGTCATGATCTGGCCCGGGTGTTCGCGGGTTATCACGGCGTTTCCTGGACCAGCGGCAACCACACCGGGGACTTGGTCGAATTCTGCGCCTTCGGCCCCGGCAGCCACCTCTTCCCGGCGTTCGTGAAGAACGACGATGTCCACCGGTTGCTGCTGCAGGTGTACGGTATCGCCTAGGACGGCCCGCTCCGGGCCCGCTCCCGCTCCCGCCTTTCCCCGAAGCCCCCCGGGGCTTCGCAGTTTCCCACAAGGCCCCGGCCGGAGATGCCGTCCGCCGGACCAGCGGGTCTTCTCATCCCGCTCCTCCCGGCTCTCTTGCCGATCATCCCGCCGTCCCTGTCGTCGTCACGGGCTGTCTGCAGTTCCTCCTGCGGGTTCACGGGAGGCGCATCCGTTTCCATCCGATTCACGTTATCCCGATCCATACCACCCCATTCCCATCATGTTCGCCGCAGCCCCCGATTACCCGATCAACCTTGATGCCACGACCCGCCATTTTCCCCCGTTCAGCCTGACCCGGCTGCTCGGCACCGTCTTCGCACCCACCGAAGGATGCCGCGTCTGCACGCTCATCGATCTGGAGAATCCGGCCGAAGAAATGAAGAATTTCGCGTTCCTGCGCTCGCCGGAGTATTCGATCCAGCGGCACGCCCACGACGTCTTTTATCATGGGTTGCTCCGCGGCGGCCTCAAAGATCTCGGCCTGACCGGCGGCGAGATCTTCGCCTACAAAATGACCCATGGCTCCAACCTCGACCTCGAGGACGAGGCCTGGTCGCCGTCCGGCGAAAAAGTCAGCCTGGAGCACGACGTCTATCCCCATTACGACCTGATCCTCTGCATCAGCACGTTCTCGGCGACCGCACCGCTTACCGCGATGGCAAAAAAATACCTTTTCCGCGGCGCTACCATGCACGGCATGAATCCGGTCATCCTGCGCACCGGCCTGGCGGTCGATTACAATGAAGTCAGTCGCGACGCCGAAAAACTCCGTCTCGCGCTGACAAAGGCCGATGAGATCGACATCGATTTCGAACTCGAAAACGGCGAGGTGCTCACCGCCACGCTGCTGCTCGACGGCCAGGAAGCACAGAAATCACACGGCCTCTGCCTCGGCCGTGATCCGGACATCGCCAACCTTCCGGCCGGCGAGGTCTATTTTGTTCCGACCGGTGCCGAAGGGCACTTTCCGATGAAGTATGCCGACGGCACCCTCGGCCGGCTCACCGTGACCGGTGGCCGCATCATCCGCAGCGACCTGCTCGAGGGCAATCCGGAAACTATCGCCGATCACAATCGCCGTCTCGCCGACGATCCGATGACCGGCGTGCTCGGGGAACTCGGCTTCGGCACCCAGGTCCTGCCGGTCTCCGCCGCTGACATCCAGGACGAAAAAGTCCTTGGTACCTGCCACCTCGCCACCGGCCGCGATGACCACCTGGGCGGTCACATCACCCCGGACCTCTTCAAAAACCATCGGAACGCGACCCACGACGACATCCTCTTCGCCCCGCACAAAACACCGAATTTCAACCTCAAACAGGTGCGCATGAAACGCGGCCAGCAACGCGAAATTCTCATCGAGAATTTCCGCCCGGCCGCCTACCTGCTGGAGGCGCTCACGAAGTAGACAGCCCACCGGGCCCCTACAGCGTCTTCATCATCACCTTCGAGTTCCGTCCGCTGACCTCCAGTTTCTGCCGGCGGGCGGGCGGTAACTCCGATGCCGGCACCTCCCGGAAGCCGCATTTCTGCTCGAAATACCGCCATGCCTGCGTGCTCAGCGCGACGATTCTCCGCGCCCCGCGCTCCTTGGCCTTCTTTTCGGCGAAGGCCACCAGTTTGCGGCCGTGGCCGGAGTTTTCGTGGGACGTGCGGATATACAGGCACGCGAGTTCGGCCAGATGGTGATCAGGGTAGTGGTGGACCGCGACCACGCCGACCGGATTGCCGTCGGTTTCCATCAGGAAATAATCGCCGAGCGCCGCCTTCATCTCGCGCCGGGTGCGCGGAAGAATCTCGTCATCCGCCACCGACTGCCGGATCATGCCCATCATCGCCGGAATGTCATAGACCTCGGCAGGGCGGATCTGCTGGTACTCGTCGGCATACACCATGGTGCCGACCCCTTCGTTGCTGAAGAGTTCGTCGAGCAGCACCTCGCCTTCCAGGCCGTTGACAATGTGCACGCGGGCAATGCCCTGGGTGCAAGCGCGGGCGGCATTGGAGAGCGCCGAAATAGTGGCCGGATCGCGCTCCGGATCGAGGCGCGCCGCCAGCTTTTTCGCCTCCGCGACCGAGAGCGCGGGCAGCCGGGAGCCATCCGGGTTCTTCAGTCCGGACGCCGTCACATAAATGATCTTCAGTGCCTTCATCGACGTGGCCACCGCCATGGCCACCGCATCGGAATTGAGCCGCAACACGCCCCCTTGCCCGTCATAGCCGATCGGCGACACCACCGGCACCATGTCGTTGGCCAGAATCGCCTGGAGCCCGCGCCCATCGACCTTTTCCACGGTCCCGGTGTATCCGAGGTCACGACCTTTGATGATGCCGGCCGGGTGCGCCTCCAGCCAGGTGCCCACCGCCCCGCGCAGGTCAACCGCCGTCAACTGCTGCAGAATATGACTGTCGAGCAGATTGATAGCCTCCTCGGAAATCTCCAGAGTGGCCGCATCAGTCAAGCCCAACCCGTCCGAACTGGTGATGGCCACCCCCCGCGCCGCCGAGAGCGCCCGGATCTGATGGCTGGCGCCATGCACCAGCACCACCTTCACACTCAGCGACTGCAGCACCGCAATGTCGAGCAGCAACCCGAGAAAATTCTCGCTGGCCACCACTTCGCCATCA
>JALRGF010000394.1 GCA_023253495.1 Verrucomicrobiales bacterium | reverse complement strand
GGCGGTGAAAGCCCTGGCGGCCAGGGGTTTGGTCGAGGTGGTGGACGAGACGGTGGCGCGCGATCCGCAGGCCGCCGAGGCGGGCGAGCATCGGCCCAGCCAGCCGCAGGTGTTGACCGACACCCAGGCGGCGGCGGTGGCGGCGGTGGTGGCGGCAATCGCTGCGCCGTCCTCGGCGCGGCCGCTGCTGTTGTTCGGCGTGACCGGCAGCGGCAAGACGGAAGTGTATCTGCGCGCGGTCGACCACGCCCTCGCGCGCGGCGCCACCGCGCTGGTCCTCGTGCCGGAAATTTCGCTCACCCCGCAGACGGTCGAACGGTTCCGCAGCCGCTTCGCCGGGACCACCGCCGGGGTGGCAGTGCTGCACAGCCACCTCGCGGACGGCGAGCGCCACGACGAATGGCACCGGATCGCCCGCAGCGGCGCCCGCATCGTCATCGGCGCGCGCAGCGCCGTCTTCGCACCGCTCGAAAAGCTCGGACTGATCATCGTCGATGAGGAACACGAAGCCAGTTACAAGCAGGACACCGTACCCCGGTACCACGGGCGGGACGTCGCCGTCATGCGGGCTCACCTCGAAGGCTGCGCCGTGCTGCTCGGAAGCGCCACCCCGAGCCTCGAAAGCTGGCGCAACACCCAGACCGGCAAGTACGACCTGCTCACGCTCCCGCAACGGATCGACGACCGCCGCCTGCCGCTGGTGCGGGTGATCGACATGCGCACCGAAAAACCCGCGGTGAAGGGAGCGCCGATGATCCTCTCCGAACCGCTGCGGATCGCCATTGACGCCCGGCTTCAGCGCTCGGAGCAGGTCATCCTCTTTCTCAACCGCCGCGGCTATGCCGGGGCCGTGCAGTGCCCGTCCTGCGGGCACGTCGTCCACTGCCCGCATTGCAGCGTCTCGCTGGTGTTCCACAAGAGCGAGGACAAATTGATCTGCCACCTCTGCGGCCACCGGCGCCTCCCGCTCCGGACCTGCCCGGAATGCCACGAACCCTCCATCCGCCTCGCCGGCTACGGCACCCAGCGCGTCGAGGAAACCCTGCACCGCGTGTTCCCGGCGGCGCGGGTGGCCCGCATCGACACCGACACCATGGGGCGCCGGCACGGCTTGCGCGACACCCTCGCCGCCTTCAAGGCGCGGCGGCTCGACCTGCTCGTCGGCACCCAGATGATCGCCAAGGGGCTGGATTTTCCCGGGGTCACGCTGGTCGGGGTGCTCCACGCCGACCTCGGTCTGCACATCCCGGATTTCCGGGCCGGAGAACGGACGTTTCAGCTGCTGACCCAGGTGGCCGGGCGGGCCGGTCGTGGCGACCTTTCCGGCGAGGTCATCATCCAGACGTACGCGCCGCATCATCCGGCCATCCAGTACGCCCGCCACGCGGACTTTCCCGGGTTTGCCGAACAGGAACTGGAAATGCGCCACGCTTTCGGTTTCCCGCCGTACGGGCATGCCTTGCTGCTCACCGTGCGCTCGGAAAACGAGGCGCTCGCCCGGTTCACCCTGGAAACAATCCACCGCCGGCTCGCCAAGGAACCGCCGGCCGGCATGGTCGTCCACGACCCCGCCCCCTCACCGCTGCAGCGCGCCGAAAAACATTACCGCCACCAACTCCTCCTGCAGGCACCGTCGTCCCGTCGCCTCACCACCCACCTGCGCGCCACCCTCGCCGCCCTCACTTTTCCCAAGGAGGTCTATCTGGTCATCGACGTCGATCCCCATTCGCTGTCGTAAACCGGGAAGGACCGGTCCCCGCAGCGGCCGGCGACGCCGGTCTCGGCTCCCGCCCGCGCCGGAATCAGCCGGGACCACGGAACCGCTGCCCGCCCCCCGGTCCCCGGCCCGTGCGATGCCCCTTGCGGCCGGGTCTGGGCAGCTGGGCCGGCAGCGGCTCCGGCAGCGGTTCCACGGACCGTGGGGCGGCGCCCGGGGATGACGCGTTCGACGTTTCTCCGGAGCCGCTTTTCCCGGCGGGTGCCGGGCGTTCGTCCCGCGCCAGGTCCCCGGCCAGTGCCTCCCAGACGGGGTCCTCCGAGGGCGCCGCAGCCGGCACCGGGGAGGCGGAAACAGGCGCCGGGTCGCGCCGGACTTCCGGAAGCACCGGCGGCGCCGGAAGGATGAAGGCGACGAGCGAGGCCGCCAGCCACAGGGCGAGCGGCGGCACCGGGGGAATCCACCACTGGCCGTGCAGAAACGCCAGCGCCCCGCCAAGCACCAGCGCAACCGCTCCCCCGAGGGCAAAAACGGGCACCCAGCGGCGCGGGCAGGCCAGCAGCGAAGCCCCGACAAGCACCACCACCCCCCAGCCGGCCCACACCTGACGGACCGGTGGCTCCCGCAAATGAAAACCGCTCAGCGCCGCCACCAGCGACCGGGCCAGAATCTCGGCTTCCGTCCACCCGCTCCCGGCCGCCCCGGCGACCGGAAGCCGCGGGGTGGATTCCCCGGTTTCGCCCAGCACTACCAGAGCCCCCTCGAGCGAGCGCAGGGTCTCCAGCTCCTCCGAACGCCCGGCCATCAGGGCGCCGTCGCGCTCCAGCTCGATCAGCAGCGCGCCCGCATCCAGCCGGCGCAGC
>JALRGF010000325.1 GCA_023253495.1 Verrucomicrobiales bacterium | reverse complement strand
GAAGCGGAAAACGCCGGTGAGCTGCGGGTCCGGTTGGGGCGCGCCCTGCTGGCTTCGGGATTGCTGGTGGCGAGCTTTTTTCTTGAAGCGACCGGCCATGTCCGGAGTGGCTACGGTCTGCGACTGGCGGTGGCGGCGGCGTATCTGCTGGTCGAGGTGCGCTGGCGCCGGCAACCCGGTGACGACCGGCGCGGGTCGTTGACGGCCGGGTTGTTCTGGTCGCTGGCGTTGTCCGTGGCCGGCCTCGGACTGGCCGGGTTCTTTTACCCCCAGCACATCAGCATCGAGCACCTGCTCTACATCGGCGGCTTCGGCCTGCTGATCCTGGTGGTGGCCAGCCGCGTGCTTTTCGGCCACAGCGGCGACCTCGCCGGCTTTTCCGGGCGCCGCTGGGGGGTGCGGTTGCTGGTGGTTCTCGCGGTGCTGGCGGCCACCACGCGGGCGGTGCCGGCGTGGGTGCCGAAGACCACAGTGACGCATCACATCTACGCCGCGTGGACGTGGGGCCTGCTCGTCCTCGGCTGGCTGGTCTGGCATCGCCGTCGGTTCGTGACGCGCGACTCGGAGGAATGAATGGACCATTCCCGCGACATGCCGTCAGTGGGGCTGATGCTCTCCGGATTCGTTCATCCGCGCTTGCCGGTTGCGGGGTTGCTTTGAGGGGCGGTGCGGGTAGCCTTGCGCGACGGCATTCGTCATTCCGCCATGAAACTTGAATATTTTTTCTTCGCGCTGTTCGGGCTGCTGCTGGCCGCCACCGGCATGCTGGCCATGCATTATCGCGGCGAGCTGATGGCGGAGCGCCGGATCAATGAATTGACGCGGCAGGCCCCGGCGGTGCCGGCCGCCTCGCTGGCAGCGCCCGCAGCCCCTCCGACGGCGGCCCCGGCGGTTGATCAGGCGGCGCTCGACCGGGCGGCGCTGCAGCGGCAGCTGGAGCAGGCTGAGACCGAGAAGAACCTGTTGGCGAGCCGGGTGGAGGCGATGACGGCTCCGGAGGCGGGCGGGGCGCAGGCATCTGCTGGTGGCGCGGGTGCTGATGCGGCGGGTGCCGGTGCCGCGGCGGAGCCGGCCGGTGCCGGGCTGAGCGATTCCCAGCGGCGCATTCAGGAGGCGCCGGCGATTGCGACGGTGCAGCAGTATCTGCCGGACCAGGGGTTTGCGGTTATTGATGCGGGCAGTGCCCGCGGGTTGAAGACCGGGCAGGTGTACGCGGTGCGCCGCGGACCGTACATCATCGCCAAAAAGGTGGAGGTGGGTGAAACGGTCGAGGAAAGTCAGGCGGTCATCGGGGTGAACGCGTCCGCGCTGCAGCCCGGTGAGTCACTCAAACCGGGTGACGAGGTGATCAAATGGGACTGAGCGCCGGGTGCGATCCGCGGGGCTCCGGGCGGGTGGAGCGGAGGGCGGGGACATCGCGAATTCGTGTGAATAATCGTTTTGCTTGCGGCGTCTATCTGGACCATTTATTTAATGGTTCTTCACCATCCAATTCATCCATGATTCCATTGACTCGTTCCATTCTTGCCCTCGGCATGGCGTCCGTGCTTGTTTCCTGCGGGGGGCCCAATTCTCAGACGGGTGCCGTGATTGGCGCCCTGGGCGGTGCGGCGGCCGGCGGCATCATCGGTCACCAGAACGGCCGTGGCCTTGAAGGCGCGGCCATCGGTGGCGCGCTGGGCGGCGTTGGCGGGGCCGTGGTTGGTGACGCGCAGGACAAGCGCAATGCCGAAGCGTATTACCGCGACCGTGACGGGCGTTACTACAACGCGCCGCCGCCGCCGCCGCCCCGGTACTATCGCGGCTATTAAAGCACCCGTGGCGTTTGCGGGGCGCCGGAATCCGGCGTCTCGGGGACGATTTTCAGAGTGCTGATCTCTTGCGGCGGTGCACGCCGGATGCATATCAACGGCGTGTGGCCCGGATCACGCGGGAGCTCCTGATCCAGGAGCTCCTTTTTCTTTTCCCCGGAGACCGGGAAGATTCAGGCTTCCAGCCACGCGGTGGCGTACGGGCCGAATTCGAAGGCTTCGTCGTCAGCGCCGATGAGGGTGATTTCGACGGTGCCGGGCGTGAGGTTGGCGAGAAGCACGCGGCGGGCCCCGTCGTGGTCAAAGACGGTGAGAGCGGCCACGGTGGCGGGGTCGCTGACGGTGGTGGGGGCGGTATGGCCGGCTCCGGCGAAACCTTCGAAGACGCCTTCACACGGGGTGCCGGGGATGCCTCGGGGGCCGTCGTGTTCGTGGTAGGTGACGGTGGCGGCGAGGCCGAGCGGGAGCACGGCGGCCAGGCTGCCGGCAGTCCATGCCGCGGCAAAGAGTGACCCCTGGCGCGGGTCGTGGACGCGACGGCGGAGCAGGGCGACCGGACCGACCAGCAGCGGGTGCGGGTTGAACGAGCGGGCGGTGGCCAGAAGGGCGGGCTGGGCTTCCAGGTTTTCCA